>JABSQL010000449.1 GCA_013215865.1 Candidatus Margulisiibacteriota bacterium | reverse complement strand
TCAAGGCCAGCATTCGCCACGCAAAAGCCCAAGCTCAGAACAACCGAATGCTGCAGCTGTTCCTAGCAAAACTTCTCCCAAGCAACCAGCAAGACGAAGTGTGCCCACAGTACATAAAGTAGCTGCTCCTGTAGAAGGAAAGGAACATAGTGGTTCAATGTTATTTTATTCTATTAATCAAAGTTTGATAGGTAATTTTGATCCACTAAAGGACATATTAAAGAATGCAACTCTATCCACTATAAAGGAACAAATTGAACTTATAGAGGAGAGTAATGATGATTTGAAAATAGAACATTTTCAAGCATTAGAACGTGTTGCAAGATTATATTGTCCGGTAAGCGTAAATCATTATATAATAGCTAAGTTAAAAGTGGCTAAAGCAAAATCTAAGCCCCAAGCACCCCATGTTCCAGTCGTAGGCCCTTCTAGCAGTGATGCAGCTGCTTCTGCCCCAAGTTCTGCTGAAAGCCCCCCAAGATCCCCTGTCTCCCTGAGTCCAAGGGCGATCCGACCCCGCAGCACTGTAGTAAATAGGCCAAAACCAGCTCCTCAAAAAGTAGTATTCAAGGATTTTGGAAATGGCAAAATTGAATATACCCAAGAACAAGAAGATGGAATTACCTTTTCTTATACGTATCATAACGGAAATAAATTCTATGAGTATCATCAAAACGGTAAATTGGTTGGTGTGACTTATACAGTGGGTACAGGCAGTAAAAAATATATGAAATATCATGATCAAGAGGGGGAACAATTGGATAATTGTGAATTTGAAGTTGATGACAGAGGCAATATTAGTATTATGTCGGGCATGTCAGGTCATGATGAAGATTCTGTTGCTAAAATAGAAGTGCTATGTAAGTCAGCATTAAGCTTAGGAACTAAGGCTAAAAAAATGTTTAAGGACCATAAAGATCAAGAAAACGCACAGGTTCAACAATCCCGCGGTGTTGCCCCTGAAAAAGTACAACATGTTCCAGTCGCAGCCGATCCTAGAGAACCTGATACCAGACAACGATTTGCTGATGAATTGAAAGGTCACAGAGAAGATCCTAAGGAATTGAGGAGCTATGAAGGAGCAGTTGGTACTACAGTACATGAAATGGATGATGGATCACTTAGATACAATAGTGAAAATTTGGAAGCGGTTAAGAAAGATAATATTGTAACTTACAATGGTGTGTATGAAGGAAAAAAATATACCGTTGAGGGTATTATTGAAATAACCCTTCTAGGAAAACTGTGTACTGTATCAAGGATGGGAAAGCCTGCCTATGAGGTCCTTTTTGATGAGAACGAGCATTTGAGATATCAAATTCCGGGATCGGAAAAGTGGAGTGTCGCAAAAAATAAAACAGAATTTGAGGACTTTGACTTCTATGTCGCAGCACTTGATAAACATGTTAAGGCTAGTGCTTTAGTTGATCGTAATGATAGGTATTTAAATAGAAAATCAGCAGAAGAAAGCCCGAGCCCAAGAAGAGTGGTTGCAGCAGGAAGCCCAAGCAAGGTGGATGAAATACAAAGTATAGATGCTGCCCCAGGCTTACAACAATCAAACCCACCCGAACAAAAACAAGGTAGGACTTTTGAAAATAAGATTAGAGAAGCGGCAAGCAAAAATTGTAAACTTGCTTTCGCTACGGGACCCGGTAATAAGCATAAGCAACTTAAAAAAATGGAGGAATCTGTACAAGATAATGAATTCTTGACAGGTGAAACAATGGATATGTTTGGAAGTTTACTCAACCTTCAACAACTAGAATCTGGTAGTATTGAAGTTGTTTGCTTGAATTATGAACTTATTAACGCGGTTTATACTAACACAACTTCTGATCCCAGAAATGCTCAACATATGAATACAGTTACATTCACGAAACAATTTCAAATATACATAAATGCTGGCTTAAAAATTAGAATTCCTATTGCTAATAACATACCAGGCAAGACAAACTCTAATCACTGGAATTTTCTTGAATATGATCCAAATAAAAATCAAATTGTATTGATAGATTCTCAAAAATCTCTCAAAGAGAACATACAGGTAAAAGTACAAATATTTAGAGAATTTTTGGAGAATATGACAGATAGTAAAATATCATTAATCAAAATACCAACTGATGAGCAACAGGATGGAAATTCTTGTGGCCCAATGGCTTTCCTTGAATCTAGTGATCCAGGGAAAATTGTTACACAAGATCAAGGAATTCAAAGAAGAAGAACTTTTCAAAGATTTTTTCAAGATGCGAAGCTTCTTTTTAAAAAAGATTTATCGAAGAAGAATTTATCTGATGAATTATTGAAACTATTTAAGAAACATTTAGATATAGAGCAAGTTATTTTAAATTTAAGTCCAAGCTTGACTAATTCAACAGGAAATCCATCTTTAAAAAGAAACGTTGGATTTGAACAAGGAGAAACCACTCAAGCAAGAAGAAATATTGAAAAATTAACGAAAGCAAAGATAAGCATTTTCGAGAAACAGGGATCAACAGGCGTATCCGATAAGGAAAAAAGAGCAAGGGTGCTAGCTACACGAGCTAGACGTGCAGCAGAAGCTGCTGCTCCACACAAAACTGAACATGCTTCTGATGATTCAAAGGGAGATGGCCGGCTATTAGAGACAAGCCCTATTGATGGTTTTAAGTGTACATATGAAGCGGTAAACTCTGTGCCCAACACTAATCTCGGCTTTGGAACAAAAGACGGAAAACAGTATGTTATTTTATTTGATGATGGAAGTAAAGTGGGTCATATCCATATTGAATATCTTGAAAGTGGAGAGCCATCTCTGGATTTTACTGATTCTAAGACTCCTAAAAATAGTAGCATTCGTCCCGGCGGAGATTTGTCTGAAAGATATCTTCAAGAAGCACTTGGGCTGAAGAAAAGACTTGCCAAAATACGACAGAGAGCAGTAAGAAAAGGAAGAAGAAAAGCAAGCGAAAACACGGAAGGCGTGCGTGGGCATAGAACAGGAGAGGTATCTGGGGACAGGGATAGTGATGCGAAGACAGTAAAAACTAAACTGCAAGGTTTTGACTATTGCTTATGTAAAAAACACAATGGGAAACCCGAAGGTACCGCCTATGCAAGAAAAGGTGGTAAAGATTATTTCATCGTATTTAGAGAAGGAGTTAAACTTGCTTCGGTCGAAATTATAATTGGTGAAAATTCAGTTGTTAAAATGGGAGATATTAACATAGCGTCTGGAGCTAGCATTTCTTTTAGTGATACAAAAAACAAAGCTTATGCTAATGCTGCATTATTGATGCGGGCCCTATATGAATCCTCCAATCCACCACAGCTCCAATCATCAAGACGCATCCCCTCAAGCTCCGGAAGAAGCAAGCCTAAGCCCCCAAATTCACCTACAGCCCCTAAATCGGCAAGGCAAAAGAAGCCCAAGAAAAAAACACGAAGTTGGCTGGATAAAGCGCTTAGAAGATAAAAACAGAAAAGTTCAGGTAGAGCCCAGGAATAAACAAAAGTATAACTTAATAAGGATAAGGATAAGGAATAAGAGCTAAGGAATAACTAAAGGAACCCTATTCTGAGATAAGATACCATCCACCAGTTGCAGATTAGGGATGAAATGGGTACCATAAACGTGTGAAGAAAAGCCTAGACCATTTACCCGCCTCAAAGCGACAACACTTGGCCAAAATGACGGCCATTATCCGAGAAGAATTCGATAAGGTAACTTCCTTTAAAGTGGGAAAGAAGCACCACTCTCGGATTGTTAAAATCATCTTGTTTGGCAGTTATGCGACAGGAAGTTGGATTTATGAGCCTGGTTATGGGTATATAAGCGATTACGATATCCTGGTAATTTTGAATACTCCGGATTTGGTTGATGATTATAAGCTATGGGGCATTGTGGAAGATCGTATTGAACTCATATGGGGCCCTCCTGAGGATGTGGTTGGCAGTTATTTGAGACCCCCTTTAAATTTAATCGTCCATTCTTTAGAATTTGTGAATGATGCCCTGGGAAAGAGCCAATACTTCTTTACAGATATTAAGAAAGAGGGTGTGGTATTATATGAAAACAGCAAAAAAGCACTTTCAAAGCCTTATGAGCTACCCCCGGAAGAATACCTTCCAATTGCCAAAGACCATTACAAAATGTGGTTTAAGAGTGCAGGTCATTTTATTGTGGCATATAAAAGCGTTTTTCAAGAAGGTATTTATAATAATGCTGCGTTTCAATTACACCAAGCCGCAGAGCGGTTTTATGCGTGTATCATCCTAGTATTAACCAACTACAAGAAGAACACCCACAACTTAAAACATCTCAATTCATTGGCCATCAAAGAAGATGCACGTGTTGCTGAGGCATTCCCCTGGAATC
>JABSQL010000448.1 GCA_013215865.1 Candidatus Margulisiibacteriota bacterium | reverse complement strand
GCTTAATGAGGCTTCCGGGCAGGAAATTTAGACTGTCATCGGAATATGCAGCAGATGTATGGGAGAATACAAAGGGCAATATGGAGTGGCTTAAGCAGGAATTTGGCATTGTGTATGAAGAGGAAATCCAAGATCAGGCGGATTTGCATTTAGTTTTTGAAGATGGCTATGTCGATGAAATGTTTGTCGCCTTGGAACGCTCAAGCCCGGTAATACGAAAGCTCACCTACGACTATGTACAAGAAAAGAAAAAGGATGGGTGTTTATGTGTGCAAAGTATTCGTAATCTTGAGAGAGTAGCGCAACATATTGGTGGAACATATCCGTTGACTGTGAAGCTTTCATATAGATCCCTCGCTTGTGTTTATCGTATGAAAAGCCTCTTATTTGAGCTGTTGAAAAAGTCCCGTTTAGTAAGGTGGTTTAAAACCTGTTGTGATAACAGACTAAAAATAAAATCTTCAGGGCTGATTGGTCGATGAGAACTTGCTGTGAGGGCCTAGTTTGCTTTAATCGATCTTCGAATGCTCATGAGAGGCAGTCATGAAGAGGATAATCTTTCATATCGGACACGAAAAAACGGCGACAACCAGTATCCAGTTTACATTCAAAAATAACCATGAGCTGCTTCTTGAGTCTGGGTATTTCTACCCGTTGCTAGATCGTCTTGAGCATCATAACCGATTGTTTATTCTTTTGTTTAAAGAAAATCTTCAAGAAAATGAACGACTTCTTTTGGAGCAGGATATCGATGTCTCATGGTGTGGTAGGATAGAAAAATACCGGCGTTGGCTTATCCAAGATCTATTAAACACGGCGGCAGATACTATTATATTCTCAGGGGAGTATTTTCCGAATTTCAGTGAATATGAGTTGAAAAAAATATACGATTTTTTTAAAGAGATATTTCCGAGTGTGAAATATGAAATCTACATGTATGCAAGAGATCCGGTTTCTTATGCGGCATCAGCGTACCAACAAAGGGCGAGACTCTTTCCTTCAGATGACAAGGTGAGCTTTTTCTTGTACAAAGAGAAGATCGAAAAGTTTATTGGAGTTTTTGGTTTTGGAAATATACATCTCTATAAATTCGAGGATGCATGTAGGGATCGGAACGGCCCAGTTTCTTTTCTATGTGAAAAAATGCGAGTTCCCGATGGTGTCTTGGGAGAAATACAGTGGTGTAGGGAAAATGACAGTACGTCAGTGCTAGCTGTTGATATGCTTTTATATATCAATACTCGGATGCCGTATACTCAATTAAATATGAAAAAGGGTTTAAGAAAAAGGAGGGATGTCTGGGGATTTCACTCACTGCCTGGAGACAAATATCAGATAGATAGGGTTGCTAGAGGGAAAGTGATGGAGAAAACTCAGACTCAAGTTGAGTGGCTAAAGGACTCCTTTGAAATTCAATATTCATATGTTGAAAAAGATGTGGCAGATAGTCATGCAATCGTATTTTCTGATGCCTACGCCCAAAAGCTTATTTTGGTTTTGAGAACAGTGAATCCGGTAATGAGAAAGCTGGTATATGAATACATTCAAGAAAAATCAAACGAGATTAAGATCGGTGAGGAAGGTGAAATGCATATTCGAACCCTACTTCTGCATTTCAAGAAAAACTATCCATCAACTATTAGGCTACCATATTACTGTCTTTCCGCACCCCAAAGGCTTAGGGTTTTGATGGAAAGGTCTTCAAAGCACAGGAGATTGAAACGTGTGATCGGGAAAATGAAACGGAGATTGTTAGCTCCTATTTCGAGATCTGGAGAATTTCGGATTCCGAAGTGAAATTATCCCAAAATTTTGCATTACCCTTAAGTAGAGGATCTCCATCATAATTAATAGTTGATCCACTCTATTAAATGCTAGATTCTGTTGTTGCAGCGTATTATCTTTTCACTTGAACGATAGAGAGAGTCTAGAAGTCTCAAATTTTTACGTCGCCAGAAATGAGGTTTATTATGTGGAAAATAATCGGGTACTGGTTACCGGTGGAGCTAGCTTTATAGGTAGCCACCTAGTTGAACGATTAGTTCAACAAGGAGCAAATGTTAGGGTTGCCGACAATTTATCGAGCGGCAAGTTGTCAAGCTTAAGCGCCGTTATCGATGACATCGAGTTTATGGAGGGCAATTTAAAAGACTATCACTTTGCCACAGAGGTATCCCGTAACTGTCAGGTGGTCTTTCATCTTGCGGCAGATCATGGTGGCAGAGGTTATATAACTGCCAATCCAGCCAATTGCGTCACTAATATGGCCCTGGATAATATCGTCTTTGAAACGGCCCATAACAATGGGGTAGAGCATATTACTTTTGCCAGTTCGGCATGCACGTACCCCACGGATATTCAAGAGGAAAAAGTGGCGCTGCAAGAAGACATGATTTCATTTGATAAGCGAGGCGGCGCCTTCGCCGATGAAGAATATGGATGGGCTAAATTAATGGGCGAGCTATCTCTTCGAGCCTATACTAAACAACATGGCATGAAGACTGCCTCAGTACGAATATTTACCGCTTATGG
>JABSQL010000447.1 GCA_013215865.1 Candidatus Margulisiibacteriota bacterium | reverse complement strand
TTTATCAAGACACGCTTTTATTTTTTGAAGAAGAATCAGACGGGAAAAAACTCGGGAAACCCATCTCCCGAAAATTGACTGCTAAAATGATTTGGGACTATTTGGATCAATTTGAATCTTCTACACTTTCTCTAAGCGCAGATTCAAAAAAAAACGCCTTCCAGCAGTTAGATCAAAAGAAAAAAGAAAGACAATCAAAAAAGAAACCACTTCAAATGAAGCAGAACACGGCGCCTTCAGAGTATGTTGTGTATGTGAATTTTGGAGAAGGGATTCAAAAAGATAAACTATTCAAAACAAAAGAAAAAGCATTGTCATATATTTCATCCAAGGATAACGAGGGTACTTATGTCATTAAAATGCCTGATGGGTCTTATTTAAGTAACGGGGACTAATTCTTTAATGGTTTTCAGTATTCCTTCCACAGTAAACCCAAAATGGGCTTCAATGGATTTCTTAGGCGCACTCAATCCAAACGTATCGATGGAGATGGCGATGCCGTCTTTACCAATATATTGGTGCCACCCAAAGGATGACTGTGCTTCAATAGACACAAATTGACTGTCTCTGCCCAATACAGATTCCTGGTAGGCATCTGTCTGTTGATTAAATAGTTCAAATGAGGGCATAGAAACGACACGGGTCGAGTGGTTTCCTTCTTCTAATTTTTGAGCAACTTCTAAGGCAAGACTCACCTCAGATCCAGAAGATATGAGGCAAAAATCAATTTTGGATTGACTGCCGTCTTTTAAAATATATCCCCCTTTCTCGACACCTGAGAATTGCGATTCTGCTAGATCTGGAACGCCTTGTCGGCTAAGAACGAGTGCAACAGGTCCTTTTTGATGTAAAGCAACGGCCCATGCCCCTTTGACTTCCGTGCTGTCTGCGGGTCGAATCACGGTTAAGTTTGGCATGGCACGAAGGGAGGCCAAATGTTCTACAGGCTGATGGGTAGGACCATCTTCTCCTAGCAAGACAGAGTCATGGGTAAACTGATACACAACATGCGCATTCATGAGTGCTGCCAATCGAATGGCATTTCTCATATAGTCTGAAAACATCATGAATGTACCGCAATAGGGAAGTATCATGCCTTGTAGGGCCAGCCCAGTGGTCATGGCAGACATCGCAAATTCACGGACCCCGTATTTTATATTGCGACCGTCATATTGACCGGGACTGACACAATGGCTTTTTTTCATCATGGTACTATCTGAACAAGATAAGTCTGCTGATCCACCCACAAGATAGGGTATTTTATCATGAAGAAGTTGCAATACCGCATTGGATGATGCCCGAGTTGCAATGTTTGGTTTAATTGTTAAATGATTTAGATCTTCAATAATAGTTTCTGGTAATTTTTGATCGAAATGTTGCTCCCAATTGGGTATATGATCTGGGTGGTCCTTTTTCCAATCTGTTAGGGCATGATGCCAACGATCTTCAAGTTGAAGTTGCTCTTTTTGTCTATTTTGAAAATAGGATATGACATCATCTGGAACATTAAAAAGTGGACTTACAGGAATGCCAAGGTTTTCTTTGGTTTGGATTGTTTCTTCTGGGCCCATGGCTTTGCCATGAACTTCACTGGTTCCTTGTAGATTAGGAGACCCATATCCAATGGTGGTTTTGCAAATAATTAAAGCGGGTTTATCCTGGGCCTTCGCTGTCTGAACGGCTTCATCAATAGCATCTAAATCATGACCATTGATGGTGGTGACATGCCAGGCAAAAGACTGGAACCTTAGGGCTGTATTTTCAGTAAAACATTCATTTGTGGGGCCATCCAAACAAATATCATTTGCGTCATAAAATACAATGACATTATCTAGTTTTAAATGCCCAGCCAAAGATGCGGCTTCTGAAGATATCCCTTCCATCATGCATCCGTCACTGGCAAGAACAAATATGTTGGCATCCAAAATCTGGGTGTCTTTGAGGCCAAATCTATCGGCCGTCATTTTATGGCCCAATGCCATTCCCATTGCTGTGGCAAACCCTTGGCCCAATGGACCTGTGGTGGTGTCAACACCTGGACAGTGACCATATTCAGGATGGCCAGCAGTTTTAGATCCATATTGTCTGAATTGCTTAAGGTCATCCAAAGAGAGATCAAACCCAGAAAGATGGAGGGCTGAATACAAGAGCATTGAGCCATGGCCCGCAGATAAAATAAATCTGTCTCTGTTCAACCACTGAGGGTTTTTCGGGTGATGGCGAAGTTCTTTTCCAAACAAGTACGCCGCAATTTCAGCACACCCCAAAGGTAATCCAGGATGTCCGCATTTGGCTGCTTCTATGGCATCAATAGATAATCCCCGTATGGTCCGAGAGATATTTTGCAAAATATTTTTTTGACTATTATTCATGGGGCCATCATTATATGTGGATCATAACTCCCCTGCAAGAGACGGCTGACGTAACTGGGGAAGGGTGTCATACTAGCAAGTATGAAGTCACTTATTAAAGCACATCCCTTTATACTCAGTTTTGGAATATTGCAAATATTTTTTACGGCACCGGGTCAAACTTTCTTATTTGCCTTGCTGATTCCCCATATTATGCAGTCTTTAGAAGTCAGTGCGACTACCCTTGCGTTAGTGTATGGAGTTGCGACGTTTACGGCCTCTATCATGTTGACTCCTGCAGGAAATTTGATTGATCGTTATCCTGTAAAATATGTGTTGATTTGCAGCACCCTCTTGATGTCTATTGGATGTGCAGAAATTGCCATCAGCACCTCGCTGTTTGATTTATTTATTGGTTTTTTTTTAGTGCGCCTATTAGGGCAGGGTGTTTTTGGCCTGACATCGGGTACTCTGATCACCAAATCGTTTTTTAAAAATCGGGGCAAGGCACTGAGTATTACGACCTTGGGGTTTCCTCTATCAGAAATGGTATATCCATTGATAACGCTGTCACTCATCGCCAGTTTCGGATGGCGTTATACCTATCTTTTATTTGCCCTTACTACACTGATGGTGATGCTACCTATCCAGATTGGATTGGTCAGAAAATCTAAACTCAAACATGGGAAACTATTTCCAGATGAATGGGCCATACACCCGCAATCAATAGATGATGTTTCGATACAGCACCATCATCCGAATCAAAAGCAATTTACCTTAAAAGAAGTGATGAAAGATGTAACGTTTTATGTGGTATTAGCGGCCTTTTGCTTACCACCCATGACCATGACCGGCTTGTTTTTTCATCAGAATG
>JABSQL010000446.1 GCA_013215865.1 Candidatus Margulisiibacteriota bacterium | reverse complement strand
TTCTTCTGAGGAGGCAAAAATACATATGCTAATTTAGCATATAAGTAATTAATTTTAAACAATTAGATTAAAATTAATCTGGGAGGAAATCCCACAGAGACGGTGTTTTCCGGTTAATCCAAAAGAAGCCACTCTAAACTAGTTGCACCTGTTTCAATCGCATCAGCAATACTTTCTAAATGTTCTATAATTTCTTCAATAATGCGAAAATTGCCAATCGGGATACTGGACTCATTTCCCAGCCGGTATAACGTTTCAAGACATACAGACCTCAGGTGATCAATATTATTTTCTAGCTCTTCAACCTTGTTGATGAGATCCAATACCTCTTTTTTGTTATCTAAGTATTTATTCATGGCGTTTGTAAATAGGGTATGAATTTGGCTGATCTCTTTCATAAGGGCTTTGATGTCAGGGTGCAATATAGCCGGCAATTCGGCACCAATTCTATAAAATATTAAAACACGTTTGGCTGAGGCGATGATCAGTCCAGAAATAGAATCAATTCGTTGATATATTCGAATCAGGTCGTATTGTTTTTGGTGATCAAAATTGGCCTGTATGATCTGTTCTGAAATAGACTCAAAAAAACGTTGTGAGTCGGAATTAATCTTTCTAATCTTTAGATAATGGCCTTCTATTTTTTCTACATTACCTGAGCACATAAACCCCACCATTTCGGACAATAAATGAATCTCTTCTTCATCTATGCGATTATGTTCAATAAAAGATTCTAAAACAGTGTGTTCATCTTGAATTCGTAAAAAACCAAAGTATTTATCAAGCATCTGGTATCCTCCTAATTTCTCCAGCCTTTTGCAGGCCGTATTTTGCTGCCACTGGACCAATCAGTTGAAAGATCAGCGTTGTAGCTGTAATCACGTTAATCGCTGTTAACCCAATTTGTCGGCCAGCTTCAGATATGGCACTTAAGTCTTGTTGCGCGGCCATTGCAAGTCCAATCGCCACACCGGCTTGAGACCAAAGACAAAACCCCAAATATTTTCGAACTTGAACAGGTGCTTTCGAGAGGGTTCCACCTATCCATGCGCCCGTTGTTTTACCTATTATACGACAAACAATATAAATCAGCCCAATCAATCCCATGGTCGGTAGCAGGCGAACATCTAATTTGGCACCGACCAAGATAAAAAAGAGAATATAAATAGGCGGTGCAAACTTATTGATGGATACAAAGTATGAGCGGCTTCTGTGGGGGCGTATATTTGAAATTACAATTCCCATTGTCATCGTGGTTAAAATCATAGACATATGAAAAGATTGAGATATGCCACCACAAAGAAAAATGGCTCCGATAACAAGAATGGTTTTGACATCATCGTCCAATATTCGGGGAAGGATGAAAGATAAAATTAAGCCGAGTACAATCCCAACAACAATAGAGCCCCCAATTTCAAGACCCACTCTACCTAATAAGTTATAAATTTGGAGAGAGGCACCTTGTTGTAAGAGTACTTTGCTAATATTATAGTTTACAGCAAATATCAGAATCGCAATGGCATCATCTGCACCAATAACACCAAACAAAGTAGAGGTTAGCGGCCCCCTGGTTTGATATTCTTGGATAACAGTGGTCGTACCTCCGGGCGCAGTAGCTGCAGCTAACGATCCTAAAATTAAAGATAATGGCAAATT
>JABSQL010000445.1 GCA_013215865.1 Candidatus Margulisiibacteriota bacterium | reverse complement strand
TATGCACAACGTTTAACGTCTACACAAAACCAATTCAAATTACTCTTATCGAATCCCACTGAAAAGAGATTGGTTAATTTATTAAACAATGAAAATAATGAGTCTTTTATCTTTATGTTAATGACCGGTTTGCCGAAAGCTCAGATCAATACCTTATTTCTATATATCCAAGATTATTTTCCAGAAGATTTAGAAATTATGATTGGAACAGGTAACCGACTCAATATAACCTCATTGTTTCAAACACCTTCAGATGACATGAATTATTTAATTGAAAAAATCAAGATTTATTTTAGGTTATTCTTCTCCACTGACCTACCTATTATTAAACATATTACGCGTTCTAAAACGAAAGATTTTTTACTTGAGCTTCTTAAAAATACAACCATTAAAAAAGAAACCCATCAAAATCTGAGAAATACACTGGAACAGCAAATCAATTTTAGATATTCCCTTTACAAAATTTGGATTGACCAACTGGAGTCATACATACCCACTCTCGTTATTTCTGAATAAGTGATATGACCGTAACCTCTGTATATTTGGACTACAATGCATCGACACCTTTATTACCCAGGGTTGAGAAATCATATCTCAAAGCCTCACACCATTTTGGGAACCCAAGTAGTTTTCACAGACCTGGAAATCTAGCAAAAGAACTTGTAGAGGAGTCTCGGGTGTTAGTATTGGATTTTTTGGGAGCAGATCCAGGTCAACTTATATTCACAGGCTCGGGGACAGAAGCCAATAACTTGGTTCTTAACCGTGTTCTGGCGAAACACCTGAAAGGCACCCCAACTCACTTCATTACTTCTGAAATTGAGCATTCAAGTATCTTAAACACTGCTCAATATTTCGAAACACTTGGTATAAAAGTAACCTATCTTCCCGTTAACCAGGAAGGGGTTATTCAAATAGACAGATTAGAACAAGAAATCACCAAGCATACAACATTGATATCGTTGATGCTTGCCAATAATGAAACGGGTGTTATTCAACCCATCAAGGAAGCGGCATTAATGGCAAAGAATAAACATATTCCCATTCACACAGATGCTGCCCAAGCCATTGGACGATATGTTTTTACAGTGTCAGACTTAGGCATTGATTACCTCACTTTGTCTGGTCATAAATGTTATGGCCCAAAAGGTATTGGTGGCCTATATTCCAAAGACCCCCAAACTCTGGATTCATTGATAAGGGGAGGGTCTCAGGAATTTGGGAAACGTGCAGGCACCTTAAATACGTCAGGGATTGCTGCCTTTGGCTGTGCACTCTCACTCTTAAAAAAATCAATCGCGTCTGATATACAACATATGTCTCATTTAAAGAACATGTTTATCACCCAGTTGAAAATCTCTTTACCCAATATCACCTTCAATGGAAATCCCGACCAGAGCCTCTCAAACACAATCAATGTGTCATTTAATGTGTCTGACTATGAAGCCATTCTCATGAATTTAGATTTAGCGGGGATATATGCATCTAGTGGTTCCGCTTGCTCAACGGGCAGCCATGAACCTTCACATGTCATCCAGGCAATGACATCAGACCCTAAAAGAATCAACTCTGCCACCCGTTTCAGTCTGGGAAAAATGACCACCCTAAAAGAAATTGATTATGTTTTAGATACGTTACCAAAAATCATAAAAAAATTAGATAAGGTAAATACGTAACCTGGTATAGGTTAGGAATGTTATGTAGTATATCTTTTTCAAGCGCCGTTAGCTCAGTTGGTAGAGCAACTGACTCTTAATCAGTGGGTCCGGGGTTCAAATCCCTGACGGCGCACCATCACTTTGAGGCTATTTCTATTGAAAACGTGATTTTGTTCTATTTATAAAATGGGAGTTTCTACAAATTTTCGGGATTGCTAAAATACAATAGATAGCAATTTATTAAATAAGTCCTTGTAAAATAATAGAAATAAAGAAAGCTCGACCATCATGGGGCATTTTGAATAGCATCGAGTTTGTCTTCTAAAACGAGCTAGATAATGTCGAACATTGGCATTTAAACTTTCGATGTTTGTAGTGTGCTTTTTACCTATAATATGTTTTTCTTTGGGAAGACTTTTATAAATTATCCACTCAGCTGAGTTATAGGTCTTCAAGGCTCTGCAATGTTTAAAAACAGTTTACTCTGGGTATATTGCAGTAGAGGGGTTATTTTGCCTAAAAACCGTGATATCCCGTACAATAGGAGAATGCAAGTGAAAGAATCTGTATCAAAAAAACCACTTAAAAGACTACTAGGGCTATTGTCTGGCATGGAAGAACCCGATATCCAATTAATGGGTAGATTCTAACTTCCTTTCTACACACACGAATTAATTCACATATAGATTCGCAATGAAATTTAAAATCTAATCGATCTGAATAGAGGAAGAGAAAGTGTCCTGACAGCACTAAATCAAATCGGTTATCATCAACAGATAAGTTTGGAAGCGTCCCCTTAACATACCTTTTTGACTACCTTGTATGTCACCTTGCGACCTCCTGATGCTCATTGTATCTCTTTATTTGTAGTGATAACAAGTAAGGAAATGTTTAAAATTCGCTTGTTCTGGGTATGTATGTAGTAATAGGGATTCTTTTGCTTAAAAGCGAGAAATCCCGTACAATAGAAGGTGATATGATTGTGAAAGACCAACAAAAACGAAGAGAAATACTCATAAGACAAGAAAATAAATTGCTTGGAGAATTGCCTGTGCAAGAAGTTCAACTTGTCGTTTCCTTCACACAAAAAAGAAAAGAGGATTACTTTCTTACTCAACAAAAAATGAAAGAGCATCAAGACAAACTCGACTCTTTGCCAATAATGATTCCAACAGAAGAGGGTTTGACGGCAATCAAAGAAGCAAGAGAAGACGAAAGAAATGGACGGCTTACCAAAGCCGTAGACCCTAGAAATAGGAAAGCATTGAGAGAAGTTTTAAGGTCTGCTCAATAACAAAAATGTATGTACTCCATCGAATTTTCAAAACGGTTTCTGAAGCAATTTAACCGTCTCACGAAAACTGACAAAAAGATTGAAGCCAAGATAGAAAAAGCCTTAGACTTGATTTCAAAAGACCCCTTCTATCCCTCTTTAAAAACGCATAAGTACCAAGACAGCTTTTCATCTTCTGTTACAGGTGATTTGAGGATTTTGTGGGATTATGGGGAAGAAAAGCTGACCATCCTTGCGATAGACTTAGGCGGACACAGTGGAAAACACAGTGTTTACAAGCGAATCTAGGTTCTGTCGCATTAAAAAAAGCGACTCAATAAATCCGCAAGAAAAGCCGGTAAGTGAGCAAAATCACCCTCTCTTTTAGGCGGCTAATAAAGACATAAATTGCCCGTAACATGTCTGTTTAGGGTCACTATTTTTGAGCTGTCCTTTTCTGATCATATGAACCATTTCAATTCCTGAAATCGTGTGTTTAGCCCCCTCTTATTAGCACCAACCATGGCCGAGTCGCAAATATAAATAGAACCACTGCAATTAAAGAGATTATTGAAAGTTATATAGAAGCTTCAAAATTTCTAACCATCACAGACAAATTGATCATCAGTATACACCCAGATGATATAAAAATAGGGGAAATGTCGCATCAATAGTTGTTTCAGTATAAAATGTAGTGGATGTATGAGCTAAAAATAGGCGATAAAAAATATTTATCTATTTCTATTCCAACTGAAAAAACAAATATTCTAATTATTCAGGGATCAAAAGGATTTTTGAGCTGTGGCTATCTTAGTATTGATGCAGCAAATAAATGGAATGAATCCATAGCAATTGTAACTGGGGTGAAAAACTTTGACGAAATGCTCAATGCAAAAATCGTAAAGGTCAGTAGTAAGGCAATAGAGCTTGGTATTAAAATTGGTGATTTTGGTAAAGCTGCCTTGCTAAAACTCCATTAAAATTAGGACAGACAAACGTCATAATTTAGAAAATATTTGAGGGTACTGGCTTTTATCAACATTCCCACCGCTTATAATGCATACCAATGGCCCTTTAATTTCATATTTTTCTATTTCTTACTAATGAGATCAATGCCGCAATACTTACGGCACCAGAAGGTTCTATAGACATCCCCTGCATATTAGTCACAGTTAAATGCATTGCTTCTAAAATTGAGGTTTCTGAAACAACAATAGTTTCATCAACTGTATTTTTCAAAATTTCCCAATTATGTTTCCCCACTTTTGTTGCGAGTAATCCATCTGCAATAGATTTAGGGGGGCTTATTTCTTGCAACTCTTTTTTATAAAAAGATTGAAAAAAATCATCTGCTTTCTCTGGTTCAGCAGCGATTATTTGAGTAGAGGGGGCCCTGTCTTTAATTGCAATAGAAACCCCAGAGAGAAGCCCTCCCCCACCAACAGGGCAAATAAGGGTTCCAATATTATGAAGTACCTCAATTATTTCTAGTCCGATAGTACCTTGTCCTGCGATAACTGGTGGTAAATCAAATGGATGCAGAGGCGTATACCCATTTTTACCAACCAAAATATTAACTTTTTCAGTTCCTTCTTTATGCGTAGTTCCAAATTGGATAACGGTTGCACCGTAATTTTTGGTCCCGTCTACTTTTGTTTTTGGGGCAGTAGTTGGCATTACTACAGTTGCTTTTACTCCTAATTTATTGGAAGCATATGAAACAGCTTGGGCAAAATTACCACTAGACCTTGTAATAACACCTTGAGACTTTTCTTGATTTGATAATAGTAATATAGCATTCAAGGCTCCTCTAGGTTTAAAGCTCCCTGTTTCCCTTGCTTTCAATCTCACTGTCACTTTCGTTCCTACTTATTTACCCTCATCTTTACCCACTGTTTCTTCTATAGAGCCCCCCTTTCTGAGTATGGCCCGGGTGGACAGTTACTATAAAACAGAAAATTTAAATGCATTTTAGTGAAATATTTTATTTATTTTCACGATATATAAGTATGCACGAACATTCATCCTTTTGAAAGAGAAGTGTGTGAGGAGTGATTACAATAACAGTCTCAGAGTTTAAAATAATATCTACACCGGATATTTCTTGCTTGCAAATCGAAAAATATGTTCAAGACATTGAAATTCTAGAATTAGGTATAAAGTCGTTTACCGGTGTTGTACTTGATGGTTTACTCATTAAAAATGGAACTGCTTATTATACTGACGATTCTACTTATAATGGAGAGTTTAAAAACGGAATAAAGAATGGGCATGGTATACACACTACGTATGATAAACAATCCCGCATAATAAAGTGCTACGAAGGACAATGGAACTCAGGGATACAAGAAGGATATGGTAATTTAAAAATTATAGCCTATGGAAATGGCGATATTTCAGAAGATATATATTCTGGGAAATGGGAAAGAAATGCCAAGAAGTTGGTCAGTGGGACCCATGTGAGCATACTTAAATCCCGAAAAGGTCCAGAAAGAATTCTTTATCGTTACTTGAAGGAAAAAATTATCCCAGGCCAAAATGATTATTATGAATCGTTTGCTGAGGAAGCTTCTTCTTCAGCTGGCTATCATGCCAGTATAGCTCTTAGCGCAAAATCATCCCAGTTAAATAGCAACGGCACCTTATTAAGGGAACCTGATATTACTCATGATATACCCGTCAATACGAATGATTTAAACGGCTGTCATTCTGTTAAGGGTTTCAGAATTCCTAGCCTCAACATGAATTCATACACAGGCATGCTCTATAATGGTAAACCCTGGGGGAATGGAGAGGCCAATTATTTTAACGGATCTGTTTATACTGGACAATTTAGATACGGAGAAAAGCATGGTTTAGGAGTTTTTGTAGATATTTCCTCTGATGGAGGTACTAAAACATATAAGGGTGAATTTGAAGAAGGAAAAAGGCAGGGACATGGTGTATTCACCAGAAGAGATGCTTATAACAAACTTGTTATGGAATATGGGGGACAATGGATTCATGGGAAAAAATCTGGACTTGGTATTTTACTTAGTGTGTGTCGTTCCGAAAAAAATGGTACCAATAAAAAATATTATAGGTTCCGATCTGGTCAATGGGCAAAAGGTAAACTTCATGGCCATGCGGTTTTTATCGGTCATAAAAGACGTGTGAAAAATGGAGATTTAGAAAATACGAGTAAATTGAGTAAGAATTACTATAGGAAAAGTTTTCAAGGAAAATGGAAAGATGGTAAACAAATTGAAAGTACTCGTTATAATAAACCATCTCAATTATTGGCTAAATTATTGGTTAAATTATTTGCTAAATTATTGGCTAAATCATACAGTGAAAAAGCTCAAGAAGATTGTAAAGTTGCCGAAAATATGGCCAAAAAGGCAATTTAAAAAAAACGAAAAATTGAGGGTATCAACTCGCCCTCTAAATCCAGACCATCTGACGAATCTTATACATGTTCATCAACATGTTCATCAGAAGAATATGAGAAATTTGAGAATGCTGGCGATGCATTTAATGAAGAAAAATTTCTTAAACAGTACGGTAATCCAAAATTTAAAGAGGAAGATGGAACAACATCTGGTGATGATTTTGACGAATTGGAAAGGCGAGTTGCTGCCCTCTGCTAACTGTACATGAAAGACCCAGATTGCTATAAGGATTTAAGCTGAGATTCGTGGGCAGTGTAAAATAGGGGAATGCTAAATCATAACAGACAGTCAATATAGATACTTGTAAAACAATAAGAACAAAGAGAGTTCAACCATGACAGGACATTTTGAATAGCATTGTGTTTTCCGTCTTAATCTTCCACTTGTCCGTAGCATACAGTTTGACAAATGAATACTATTATCTGTCTGTATTTGGGGTATCAGGCCCAATGCTGTGGGATTTAACGGTCTGAGAAAAGAGTGATGCAAAACTTGATACATTTGCAACCTCACCATTTCTAAAACTGTTTCTGCCTAACAGCATGTTGCAAATATTAGTTGCATAAGTTAATGTATTTTGACATAACTTTTGCAACAGGTAAACCATGAAAATAGGCTATGCACGTGTTTCGACACAAGAACAACATTTAGATCAACAAATACAACAGCTGACAGAAGCTGGGTGTGAAGAAATTGTTCAAGAGAAAAAATCCGGAGCGGATTTTACTCGTCCTGAATTGCAGACTCTTTTAAAGCACTTACGAAAAGGAGATACATTAGTCGTTTGCAAATTGGATCGCCTTGCTCGTTCTACAAGACACCTTCTAGATATTGTGGATGAGTTAAATGCAAAAAGTGCCAATTTTTGTTCACTTGGAGAACCTTGGGCTGACACAACAAGCTCTGCAGGAAAAATAATCATGACCATTTTTGCAGGAATTGCCGAATTTGAACGAGATCTTATTCGTGAACGAACAGATGTAGGCAGAAAGAGGGCATTAAAACGAGGTGTTCAATTTGGGCGTCCTAAAAAACTGGCGGCTGATCAGAAGAAACTTATTTTAGAGATGAAAAATAATGGAGCCTCTATTCAAGAATTGGCCAATGCCTTTCATGTCAATCGCTCGACAATCTATCGGCTATTAGCTGTCTAACACTATATGGAAACGTTAACTGAAGATGAAATTGTTCGTGATTGGTCTTTAGATCAGAACGATAAAATCTTTGTTAAGAAATTCACTAAAAGCTATCGTCTTTGGGTCTATTTACAACTGTGTTCACTGAGGCTATTTGGCCAGATTCTTGAAATTCCAAACACACTAAATAGTCAAATCATCGGGTACGCCTGTAAGATGCTTGAGCTCCCCATAGTTGCTACAGTCCCAATATCCAATAGAGGTTCTACAAGAACGGATCACAAGAAACTCATATTTGAACACCTCAACTTCAAACAATTTGAAGAATCGGCCCCCTCTTTTCAAAAATGGCTAAACATACAGTCAAAATTGGG
>JABSQL010000444.1 GCA_013215865.1 Candidatus Margulisiibacteriota bacterium | reverse complement strand
CGATATGATTATTGTTAGTATTAGGGATAGGGGTCACAAATAGATGGGATCGATATTCCCCTGTTTTCATGCCATACCTCCGAGCCATTAGTCTCACAATTTGCTGCTCCCCTGGACCTAAAGTAACCTGTCTTGGAGAATACCTGATATGGGGACCTACAGGGTAAATGCCCTGTTCTTCAACCCCATCCTTGGACACTTTTTGGTAGGACCCGTCTTCTTGCATCGACAGGTTAATAAAATTAATCCGATAACGCATTGTTTGGGTGTCTTGATTAATTAGATATACTTCTTTAATCCTGTCTCTATCTTCAAAAACAATACGCGTGGGTGTAACCACTAGACCCCCTGTAGAATTCGCAAATATAGAGAATGACCAAAAAATGATAAATGTGCTGATGATAGCAATGCGTGTTGTCATAGTTTGGGGCCCTTTAGCCCCCCCTTAATTGTCATATTCTAAATCCTAATAATGAAGAGACGCAATCACAGTACCATTGTAAAGCCCAGAATCTTGATTGGTGCCAACATTGAGTACAAGAACACTATTGATAGCCAAAACGCCAGATCCATCTAAGGTATCTGAAACATCGACGGCATCTGTGGTCATTTCAGCACTATTTTGATTTATTAAAGTCGCAGCTGGAATATTTAACATAAAGGCTGTGTTTGCGGTTCCATTAGCGAAAATGATCAGGTCTCTAAAGTCAGACCCTGCCATTGGAACAACGGTGCCAGACCCAATACCGTCTGTAGAGACGGTGCCACCGGCATCACCAACAGAAAATTTTCCAAAACCTGGATACTGTTGAACAGTACCCGATAATGTCACAAGAACCTCTGCATCCATGTTAACATCAATGTCTTGCGCTATAACGTTGGTAAATATGATTAAGGAAAAAGCCAAAGCTGTACAAAGAAAAAGCCGTGTTTTATTCATTTAAATCCTCCCGGTTTAAAGTTTATGAAAATACTAGTGAATAAATTGTTAAAATGCCCTAAATTCACCTCCTCATTTAAGGATATGATAAACACTCAGTCCAGGATATATTCACTTAATTATTCTTGAAAGTCAAGATTAGGGGAAGTCAGTAATTAAAAATAATATTCATATGTCCAGAGTAAGCCCCTTCTTTTTGGCCGCCTTTGACATGCAATAACAACGCTTGCTTCCCCTTATATTTTCCTTTTTTATTTAAGACCACCCCCCTAGATTCTTCACTTGTTTTCATGGTATTTGATTGCCCATCATTTAATATTGTCTCTGAAAAGGTGACTTGTATAGATGCTTTTGGCTCTCCTTTCAGTACATATTTAATGGGCTTGGCATTTCCCATATAGGACACATCTCCAGATGTTTCTCCACTTGTGGAAACCGTTCCTCCTTCAGAACCCACAGAGAATGAACCAAATCTTGGCTTGTTTTTAACTCTAAGTGTCGGGCTTGGCACCACAACAGCTTGTAATTGTACTGACGTTTGTGCGCCCATTACATCAGGTATGAACAACAGAATCCCTCCCAATAAAGCGATCCACAGACTGCGCTTTTTCACTGCTAAATCCTCCCTAAAATCGTGATATACAACTCATCATTTATCTACTATTATAATAAGCGATGTTACATATTTTATCCATTGCGTTAGGGGGTGCACTTGGCGCTTTGGGACGTTATGGTCTCACACTGTTGTCACACTCCATCACCGGCTTTTCAGGATTGGGTACATTTGTCGCCAATATTGTGGGCTCTTTTTTAATGGGAATGGGGTGGATGCTACTTCACCATATTAATGTGTCAACAACAACCAAACTGTTTTTAATGACCGGTTGTTTAGGTGCCTTCACCACTTTTTCTACATTTAATTTGGAAATTCTTCAACTTGTATCTGCTGGAAAAATAAAGCTGGGTATCTCTTACCTTCTCATGAGTATTGTGGGCGGCTTATCGGCTGTCGCTCTTGGGGCTTTGATTGCAAAATCTTTCTTGCGTTAGACATTAGAGAAATGGGCTTCATGCTTTTTAAAATAATCCATTAACTGATGTGAAATAATATATATAAATTGGGGGTTTTGAGGAGAGTACGCATAATAACCCGCTGCCACTTTTTTACCAATCAACACTTCGAAGTGTGCCCCTTCTTGTAATATCAACACCATTTTTATGGATGGGGACGTCCCGATAACTTGTTCAAATAAGGACCTGTTGTTTTTATACATGGCCACACCTTTTAACCTTGAGATGGTATACAAATAGGCATATATTGAGTCTCGATTTACCTCTTTTCCACTATCAAATACCCATTTCCCCTTTTTCTTTGTTAAGTGAATTTGGCTCCCAGATCGGGAGATGATCAATTGATAAATGTGGTCTTGACGCACATTTAATAGCTTCAAGTCCTGCCATTTGGTAACGGGGAAAGAAACACTTTCACTGATAGGCTCATCGATCAAGTACACCCGATTATCATCTTTAAATCGAATGTATGAAGATCGCATAATAGGTCCCTGTTTTCCCACTAAAATGGAAAAAACAGTTTTTTTCCGAGATAATATCTCAATAGGTATCGCTTCTTTTTCAAGTTTAAAAAGCGGATGCTTTTCCCTTTTTTGAGTCACCAAACTACGACCCGTTATACGGCGCAACCGCTTTAAGAATTGATTTAACATCTCTGTATCTGATGGAAATACACCTATCATCCAATTTGAAGTAGATGTTTTCGAAATGGTGATCAAAGAGTCACCACCTATTTTGATGGTATCTATTTGATCCTGCGTTAGAAAAGAAAACCCTGTATCCTCACCCTTTTGTATTACAGTATTGAAAATGCCATATCCCCCAAGACTCACCACGATCACACATACACATAAGATCAATCGATTCATTTTGACCCTTTCCAATTCTTTCGCTGTTTTTGACGGCGTATATACCGAACCCATAAGATTACCAAAAGACACAGAGAAACCCCAAATATGCCCCCTAAACGAAGTAAAAACAGCCTAGAGGAACCTAGGGACACCAAAGGATATTCACCCCTTACACGCACCCTGATATCAATGAGGGCATCATTAAGAGATAGCCAGTCCACCATATGGGTTAAAAACCGAGTGTTATCTGGATATTTGCGAACAAGTCCATCTAAGACAAAATCTGAATCTCCCACAATCACAATTTTAGACTCAGCTTGAGATGTGATGTCGGCATGGTCATAGAATGAGGAAACAACACCTTTCAACAAACCAACCATGAGCTGAGGGTCTTGGTCTCGCATGGGAAACCGTCTACGCGGGGAAAGATTAATATTACCTGTTAAAGATCCATTTTTGTCAGAAGTGAATACCAGGTTTTCTTTCGTTAGCCCCGAAGAATGTGCGTCTCGAAAATGCAAAGAACTAGACCAGGGTAAAACGAGTGAATGTAACCGACCCAAAGCCGGGTGGTTTTGTTTGAACTGCTTTCGGGTCAATTTTGGCCATAAGGGATAGGGAAGAGAGTATGTCATATACCCACTCGAAAAAGGTGCGGTTGCGTGTTGTGCATCTACTACCATATTGCGCGACACCTCTACACCATAATGATGAAATAATGCCTCAAATCCTGTGGTTACTTCTTCAATTTTCATATTGGCCGTAATGGCCATTGTATCCATCAAAAACAATATATTCCCGCCCTGAAGAATATACCGCTCCACTTGAACGACAGAGAACTCCGGCACTTCTTTTGGGCTGATCACCACCAATGTATCTAACTCATTTGGGATACTGTTTCCTGGATATAGAGTGACCAATTCATAGTGCGGACTTAACTGACCATAGATGGTCTTAAGACCCATACTAAATGATCTGCCGGGTCGAAAAAGAAAACCAACCTTCTTTTTATGCGTATTCACAAGCTTTTCTATTAGGGTCGTTAACGTATATTCCAAACTCACTGAAGACCGGACAATTGGAATCACTTCATGACGGTCTTCATAATGGATTGACATCCCCAGAAACGCATCAATCACCGACCGCTTGTCTTTTTCTATGACACTTAATTGGAGAGGCAATACCCCCAATTCCCTCATACGCTCAATGGACAATTGGTTTTTGAGAGGATCATGAAACTCTATTTGAACGGACCCTTTTCCATATATGTCATACTCTGAAAGCAAATCTACAACTTGCTGACGAATGGGGGCAATATGTGGGGGTAAATTGCTGGAAAAATATACTCGAATCGTTACAAAATCGTCTAAATTATTTAAGATTTCTTTTGAAGAAGGAGATAGAGAATATAATTTATCAGAGGTCAAATCAAAGCGATAAATATGACTCGAAAACAGCACATTAATCGTAATGAGGACCCCCAAAAAAAGCAGGCAAAATAGCACTCTCAGTTGTGTCGCACTGGGTTTAAACCTATTCAACATTTAGTTTCTCCTCAACCCCATTACTTGTAAATTGAGATATAAAAAGAAAATGATTACAGATATAAAATACAAAATATCTCTAATATCCAGCACACCCCTTAACATCGACACATAGTGGTGCATAAAAGACATTGTCATGAGTAAAGGAGTGATCACAGTGGGTAATGCATCTAATAAAATACCATTAGACAATGTGTTTCCAATAAAGCACAACATCACGGTTAATATAAAGGCAACAATCTGGTTACGTGTGAGTAGAGACATCAACATCCCTACAGAAAGATATGCTAAGCCAAGACATATCGTTCCCAAATAACCCATCACAATACCCCCAATATCTGGCTCTCCCAATGCCGTCACAATAGCAGCCAGGGGTAAGGTTCCCAAGATGCTAAATATAACAATGCCTGCCCCCGCTAAAAACTTACCCGCAATTAATTGACTATCTCGAATAGGAAAAGTCATGATAAAGGGAAGGGTCCCTGACCGTATTTCCTCAGACCATATTCGCATACTAAAAGAGGGTAAAATACACATTAAAATCCAAGGCATGGCTTCAAACATGACCCGCATATGGGCAGAGCCATCCACGAATAGGAATTTCAAAAAATACCATCCTGTAAAAATCCAAAAAACAGACAAAAAGACCGGCGCAATAGGCCCCAAAAAATATGAAGACAGTTCTTTTTTAACAATCACCCAAACGATGTTCATTTTTTTTCCGTTGTTAATGACAAAAATATCGACTCCAAATCCTGCTCTTGCATTGATAGTTCTCTCAAAACCCAATTTTCTTGCTTGGCTAATAAAAACAATTCTTTTCTTATGTCGTGTGATGCCTCCAATGTGAAGCGTGTGAAACCTTCTGAAGAAAGTGTACTATCTATGGAGTGCATATCCAGTTGAGAGGTTACCTTTTGGGTGACAACTGAAAGAGGTTGATCAATTTCTGCATAAACCGTCACCCCTGCCTTTACTTTTGTTGCCAAGGATTTGGGCGTACCATCTGCGATAATGTGTCCCTTATTTAATATAAATAATCGATCACAAGTCGCCTGTACTTCGGATAATATATGTGAACACAATATAACCGTTACGCCTTCTAATGTTTTGATAAGTTCCCTCATTTCAATGATTTGATGAGGGTCTAATCCGCTGGTTGGCTCATCTAAAATAAGAATATCTGGATGATGAATCAACGCTTGAGCCAAGCCTACCCTCTGACAAAATCCTTTTGATAGTTCTTCTATTGGGGAATACACCACTTGTGAGAGTTGACACAAGTCCACTACCCGATCAATGGATGCTTTTTTATCAGGACCCCGTAGACTTCGTAACTCTGCGACAAATGATAAATAATCAATCACCCTCATATCTGTATATAAAGGGTTGTTTTCTGGTAAATACCCCATCCGCTTTCTGATTTTCAAGGAGTGATCGATCATTGATAACCCATCTATCAAAACAGTGCCGCTTTGAGCCGGCATATAGCCTGTTAAAATCTTCATCGTTGTGGTTTTTCCTGCCCCATTGGGACCCAGAAAACCCACGATATCCCCTTTTGAAATAGAAAAAGATATCTGGTCTATCGCCTTTAGGTGTCCATACGTTTTGCATAAATTTTTGACCTCAATCATCCCACTATTCTAGGTGATTCACCCATATTTTCAAAGTGAAGAAGGTAGACCTGCAATGATGTAATATCTATAATGACTATAATGAAGGCTACATCTCGCAGGAAAGGTTTTTTTATACTACTGTTTTCAGCGATGATTACCTTTTCTGTTGTTGGGTTGATTTTTAATATTAAAACCGCCTCTTTGAATGCCAAAATCCAACAAATGATTATCAAAACAGATTCCCTTAGAAAAGAAAATAAACACTATGAACTGTTATATACCCACCAAACCAGATTATCAGAAGTCAAAAGAATCGCTATTAACACCCTCAACATGACACCAATTACCCATATCCAATATGTTCATATAACACCATGACCTCTCATTCTAAACGTAGATCTAAATACCTGATATTCTTGTTTCTTTTATGTGCGATTACTTTCTTAGGACGTCTTTTTTATTTACAAATTATAAAGCATGCTTTCTTTAAACATAAATCCGATATGCAGCTTCAAAAAATCATTAATATCAGCCCTTCTCGCGGACGGATCTTTGACCGAAATGGCACCCCATTAGCCTTGTCTAAAACAGCGCTTTCTGCATACGCAATACCCCCACAGATTCAAAACAAATGGGAATTTGCAGCTGCTATAGCACCTATTTTAAAACTACCTTCCAAAACGATTCTAAAGAAAATTTCAGTTGAACGCCCCTTTGTGTGGCTCAAACGAAAGCTAGACACACCTGATTCTCATAAATTACAGGCATTAAAATTGAGTGGATTATCATTTATTGAGGAAGAAAAGCGGGTATATCCCCATGAAGATCTTGCCTGTTCTGTTCTTGGTTTCGTAGGTATTGATAACCAAGGCTTATCTGGGCTGGAATATCAGTTTAATCAATTTCTGACCGGATCTTCAGGAAAAATGATACTCGATGGTGATCCCATGGGTTTTCGCATTATAACCGGGTCGCGGACTGTCAAGTTAACCTCTTATAATGGCGGGGATATTTTTACTTCTATCGATGAATACATCCAATTTATTACCCAACAATTTCTAGAAGAAGGCATCCAAAAAATGAAAGCAAAAAGCGGTCAGGCCATTGTAATGAACCCCAAAACGGGCGACATATTGGGAATGGCATCCTACCCCTACTTTAATCCGAATATGTATTGGAAATATCCCCCTTCATACTGGAAAAACAAATGTGTAACCGATGTTTTTGAACCCGGATCAATCTCAAAAGTATTCACCATCGCAGGTGCCTTAGAAGAAAACATTTTTAAATCTTCATCCACTATTAAAGTTCCTGAAACACTTCAAATAGCCAATCACACTATTTCAGAGGCACATAAAAGAAAAGAAGGGGAATCAGAGTACAAAACAGTTCAAGAAATTTTAAAAGAGTCTTTAAACGTGGGTTCTTCCTTAATCGCAATCGAGCTGGGTAAACACAAATTATACAAATACCTGACGGCTTTTGGGTTTGGAAAAACGACGCCTATTGATCTGCCCGGTGAAGTCGCTGGACTACTCCGCCCTCCGCACCTATGGTCAGGAGTCGATATTGCAATGATGTCTTTCGGACAGGGATTTGCAGTCACATCTCTTCAACTCGCACTTGCCCTATGTACAATCGCAAATGATGGGGAGATGGTGAAACCACGTATCATTAGAGAATTACAAGAGCCCCGTACAAAATCCATTATTGGCCAAGGATTAGACATGTCTATTCAATATCGTCCTAAACTCAGCAAAGGCCATATCATTAGCCGTGAAACAGCCAAAGATATCACCCACATAATGGTGAGTGTCACAGAAGAAGGAACCGGTTTTCGTGCTAAAGTTCCTCCTTTCAAAGTTGCGGGGAAAACCGCCACTGCTCAAAAGGCAGGGGCCGGTGGCATTGGATACCTTAAAGATACCTATATCGCGTCGTTTGGTGGATTTCTGCCCGCAAACAACCCTGAAATTCTAATACTTGTCACCGTAGATACCCCGACTGAATCTATTTGGGGGTCAACCGTTGCAGCACCTATATTTCAACGCATTGCCAAAGCCTGTGTGGATTATTTAAATATATTGCCTCCGCCCACTTTACCCGTTTTAGATACGCTTGCTATCTGAACCGTTATCTATGTGCGAAAATGCAGGCAGTACCGTCCCTTCAGCCACGTTTCCATTACGAATAAATGTATTGGGACCAATTTGACAGCGCGCTTCTATGTGGGCCGTGCCCTGAATCATTGTAAAGGGATATACAATCGTATCCCTACCAATGGTAACCGTTGAATCAATAAAGGTTGTTTTTGGATCAATGATGGTGACACCCTCTTTCATGAAAGCGATATTATTCCGTTCGTATATAATTTCATTAATTTTTGCAAGGTCCATACGGGTGTTGATGCCCGTTACTTCACCATGATTATGAGAACAATAGGCTTGAATAACAGCTCCTTCTGATTTAAGTATTTCCACGACATCTGTTAAATAATATTCTTGCTGTTTATTTTCTGCTTTAACATGTTCCAAAGCAGATAAAAGGGCATGGCTCTTAAAGCAATAAATACCCGTGTTCACTTCGTTAATACTTAATTCTTTGGACGTACAATCTTTGGCCTCTCGAATACCCATAATCGTTCCCATTTTGCCACGCAATATGCGGCCATAACCGTCAGGGTCTGGCATTCTAGTGGTCAAAATGGACCCCAATGCATTGGACTCTTGGTGAATGGCCATCAGATTTTTCAAGGTTTCTACTGAAATCAGGGGACAATCCCCCGCCAATACAATCACATCAGAATCTTTATGGCTTTTTAGATATGATTCCGCCATACGTACCGCATGAGCCGTTCCTAACTGCTTTTCTTGAAGTACATATGTGAGCCCCTTTCGATGGGTAATTTTTTTAACCATATCCGCCTGATGTCCAATAACCAAACAAATATCAAGTATACTTAACTGTTGTAATGTATCTAATATGTAGTTCACAATAGGCTTACCGGCAACATAATGCGCTACTTTTAAAATTTCTGAGTTCATCCGCGTTCCTTTTCCAGCAGCTAATACAATGGCAATGGGTGTCATAATACTTTCCTTTTTGGGCATTCTTTTATATGATAATACTCTGATTCATTTAGTGTATCAAATGCAAGGAGTATGTGTATGAAAATCAATGTTAGAACACATGGTGTCGATCTGTCCGCACCCCTCAAAGAATATACAGAGAAAAAAATGGAAAAACTCTCCCGTTTCTATGACAATATTCAAGAAATTGTGGTAGAACTCCATCTCACTGAAAACGCAGACAACTCCCAACGTCAACAGGCCATGGCCACTCTTTGGGCGTCGGGTACCATTCTCAGGGCTG
>JABSQL010000443.1 GCA_013215865.1 Candidatus Margulisiibacteriota bacterium | reverse complement strand
ATTAAATTTGTTCATCTCAGTGAGATTGCGGAGATATGGAAAAAAAGCCATTAACCAAAAAGAATTTTTATTCGTATTTTTTTATCCCCATCACAAATAAGGGTATTAAAATAGTGTAGGCTGGAATCATTACACGGACCTGATCCCAATTCGTAAATAAAAATACAGATATTAGATAAGGTATTAGTAAATAGAAATAAGCTCTAAGCAGATTAGGTTTGTTTTTAAAATGAATAAATGAACCCCATAATAGTGGTATTAAAATGAGCATATATAAAGAATGAATGTCAGTTATATTTTGCCAAAATTGCCAATATAACATGTGATTCCCACGTAATATTCTCAGCAATACCATGGCTGAGCCAATACAAGCAGAAGATAGAATAAGTGTTAACCAAAATGAGCCTGATAATTTACCTTTTCTTAAGTAATCGTGATATAACACAAAAGGGATAAGATAAATAGTAATTTCTTTGTTAAATGTTAATATAAATAAACTCAGATAAATCCAGAGCTTTGATTGATTATATACTAGTAGCGTCAAGATTAGACAAAATGTTAACAATGCTAAAACGTCTGAAAAATAGACAATATTATAGGAAACATGAAAACTGATAAGTAATAACATAACCGACAAGAGTGATATCAAAGGACTAAAAAACTTCAAGCAAAACAGATAAAACAAGAATAAAGCACTGTATAGAAAAATAAGAAAATAGAGAGAATACCAATTCTTAAGAGATATACTTGGGAATTGTTGATGTGAAATTTCAACGATACTTGGAAACAAGACTCGATAAGCCATTGTACGTTGAATAATGCTAGGTGTTTCGTGATGTATGATAAAATCATGCGTGTGCTTTAAAGATACTGGCCTCGGATCATAGTCATATATTTTGGTGGATATATGCCAATTTAAAGTAGATATAATAGCAGCATAGAAAATAATGCAAAATATGAGCATATGAGGCATTTTTGAGAAAAGTTTGACTTTCTGAATTAGAAGACCCATACACTTAATCCTAACAGCGCTGAGAATGAGATTCAAGACTTTGATGAGAAAATAAGTGAGAGATAAAATATTCTTTTAAAAAGAAAAACAGTATAGAATAAAGGCATGGACTGTGATAGTGAATAAAACGCCAGTAACGGGTATTATTCTAACCCGTAATAATGAAGACACAATTCAACGTGCTCTGACCTCTATTATTCCCCTGATACAAGAGTTGGTGATTGTTGATGACCATTCAACAGATCACACATTAGACATTATTAAGTCTACCTATCCAGAAGCAAAGATATACACCAGGGCATTGGATGATCATTTCGCAAACCAACGGAATTTTGCATTGTCTAAAGCTAACAACCAATGGGTTCTTATGATTGATTCAGATGAAGAGGTGAGTCAATTATTGAAAATAGAAATTGAAACCGTTCTCGAAAACCCCAAGTATAAAGCGTATATCTCCAGAAGAGATAATGCAGCTTTTGATAAATGGTCGAAAAATCATTCAGGACGGCCGATTTTGCTTGAAAGCCAGTTAACATTTGAAAATCGAATTCATGAAACAGTTAAACAAACAAAATTGGGATATTTAAAGAACATACTGTATCACCATTCTTGGACCAGTGTTAAAGCTTATGTGTTGGATATCATTCAGTACGCCAAATGGCAGGCCAATGATTGGTACCATAAAAACCCTCATTATTCTTTACCTTACTTGGTCCTTCGGTGTTTCGTGAGCTTGCCATGT
>JABSQL010000442.1 GCA_013215865.1 Candidatus Margulisiibacteriota bacterium | reverse complement strand
GGTTATAAAGTTGTGTTTGGCCAATATGATAAAGAGACAGGCCAAATTATGGAACACATAGGAAATCAACAGTACCAAGTTATGCAGGGAGAACCTGTAAATATAAAAGTATCTCAAGCTCAGCTACAAAAAAGCAGAATTAGAGTAAGTAGCTCAGCACAGGCTCACGACATGGCCGCTTGGGTTGAAAAATATATGCAGGATAATCTTAAAGGTGTAACAGGTAATATTAAATTAAAACTAGCTGACTGGTTTGCTTTATCTGATACCATGACAACAGGCAGTAATAAATATACTCAAGGATTAGATAATGAAAGCTTTATGAATTCTGACATTTTGTCTAATGAAAATCTATATTCTCAAGATGCAGGCGATGACGATATGGTATGGACTGTTAAAGGGCGAGTAAAAGAGGGAGATTTAATAAAACAACAATATCAGAAAGAACAAAGACAGATTAAAGAAGACTGGGCTAAACACGCTAATAAAGAAGGTTGGAATGTTAGTGACTCTGAACTTGCTCAATTAACAAAAGCGGCTTTGATTGAAAACCGTTTAAAATATCTGGTTGCCAATGCCAACAAACAGGCCGATCGTTTAACACGATATGATATTAACAATGCTGAAAAAAGTACAGCAATATTACCTTTCATTAACTTTGGCACAGGGTTCACGACAAGAACCGTTAATGAAAAAATGAGAGCACTTCAATTCGAAATGAGAGCATCTTTCGATCGATCCGCTAGACAATATCAACAACTGGGGGGTACGAACGATTATCTATTAGATTTTAATACGATGCCTTACATTCGTGAAATATTGGATCTGCAAAGTCAGGCAGAAATGGATCAAGCCAAAGTTACTGATGTATTAGAAACTATTCCAATTCCAGGAGTTGGAGGATAATGGCAAGCATACAAGCATTACAAAAAGCACTCGATAACAAACAGATTGATACTTCAACTTTAAATAATGATCAGCTTAATGCGCTGGACAAAGCTTTTAAATCTGGAGAACTGAAAGGTTATGACAGTGTCCGGGATTTAAGAATGGAACAGGGCAGCGCAGCAGAAGCTTTAGCCACTGAAAAAGAAGAACAATTAAGACCCTTTCAAAAAGCAACCCAAGGAATAACACCAACTGGAGAAGGAATAGAACGTGCCGATTTTGAACTAATTGGTGATGTGACGGGAAGTATTATTCCCTATGTTTTAGATGCTGGTAAAATCGGCGATCAAATGGTTCGATCCGGAGGTGCGGGCACTTATGGTCTACAATCAACAACTCAGAATATGGGTCGATGGGGAGGACTGGTTGGCAAAGTATCCAGAGTAGTTGGTAAAGTTGGTAAACGAACTGCTTGGGGTAAAGCGATTGCCGCTGGAAAACTGCTTCCTAGAACAGCAGACACTTTAAAGCGTGTCGCAAATTTTGGCAGAGCGGCCATACAACAACTTAAATACGGTTTAGGGACTAGAGGTGGCCGAATGCACGCAGCTCCCACTCAACTACTTCAAACCGAAGCGAAATCTCAACTGTTAGGTATGGGAGGAGCCGGTGTCGGTTCAGCTCTTTACGGGATGGCGGAAGCTGTCACCGATATAGGAGGAGCAACCCAGGAAGATTTAGCAAGCGTTAGCGACAATGAAATAGACAAACTTCCTGTAGTAGAGCGGGAAATAGTACACGCTAGCGAAGCGATGAAAAATGCTATGATTTATAATGGATTAGGTTTTGGCTTAATGCCAATGCTAAGCGCAACGTTCAGAGGAGTCGGCCATCTTTTAGGATTAGGAGGCAAACAAGCAAGAGTCTTTGCCGAAGAATCTTACAAACATGGTTATGAATCTTGGGGGAATTTTCCACACGAAGTTGATACACTAAGAAAACTAATTAAAGATTCAAAAGCAGCTGGAGTAGTATTAATTTCTGGAGATAGGCATATCTCTGAATTTTCATCAACAAATATACAGGGTTTATCATTTCCTTTAGTCGATTTTACCTCTAGTGGATTGACACATTCTTATACCGGTTTTATAGGAGAAGAAAATCCAAATAGAATTGGCAACGTTGTTGCTGAGCTAAGTTTCGGAATCCTAAAATTCGATTTTAAATCAAAAAAAATAACAATGCAAATGCGTGGTAAAGGCAATAAATTACAGCAAGAATACATACAAAGTTATAATTAACTTGCAGTTACCATATAAAACTGTACTTTTGCACAAAATTTTAAAGGTTAGAAATGGCAACAAATAGAACATTTACAATGATTAAGCCTGATGGCGTTGAAAACGGACACATCGGAGCAATCTTAGAGAAAATTAACGCTGCAGGATTTAGAATTGTAGCTTTGAAATTAACTCAAATGACCAAAGCAGATGCTGAAGCATTTTACGCTGTACATAACGAGCGTCCATTTTTTGGAGAGTTAGTAGAATTCATGACACGTGGAGCAATTGTTGCTGCCATTTTAGAAAAAGACAATGCAGTTGAAGATTTTAGAGCTCTTATTGGTGCTACAAATCCAGCTGATGCTGCTGAAGGAACAATCAGGAAATTATATGCTACT
>JABSQL010000441.1 GCA_013215865.1 Candidatus Margulisiibacteriota bacterium | reverse complement strand
GTAGAGAAGCTGTTGAAGCCTTTGAGGATCGGCTCTGTGGGAAACTTGATGCTAGGTATCTGGCTTTGGAGAAGAAGAAAACGGGGTTTAAGGGGAATGAATAGAGGTGAATAGACTTGTTTGGTCTGAGTATAAACCCTGCTAGATGTAACAGGGTTTATATTTATTTCATTTTAGCCTGCTAAAAATGAGTTAAAAGAATGGGATAACTTATTATATTTGATTCCATTTAAAGTGCCTAGTCATCATCATTTATCGTAGTAAGGCTGACATCTCCGGCTACGTTTATAGTGATACTAAACGTAATTGGGTTACAACAAATTTCACAATCTTCGATGTAGCTCTGATTGGGTATTGAGGTATCAATTAGAGCCTCAAACGTCTCTCCGCAAAAGGGGCAATGGGCATCGCAAGACTGAAGAGCGTATGTCATTATATGGATAATGGTAACATGAATAACTCACGGCAATGTTATTTAGAATCTTGGGATTGCTTAAGCAAAATAGATAATATACTCTAATACAAAAACAGGAGTGTATTTTTTAATTGTCCAAAATGTATTTGTACAAAATCATATCAACTCAAAATCGATTTAAGTTTCCTGTTTCTATGGATTTCAGTGGATTACCCCATATTGTAAGGGTACCTAAGGTAATGAAAATAATAGAAATCAAATATGCCAAAATTATCAACAATGTTGTTTATATGACAATTGCTTCAGCAACTAAAGAAGGAAAGCCTTGGAATAGTCCAGTATTTACCGCATTCGATGAAGAATTAAGCTTCTTTTGGCTTTCTAATAAAAATTCACAGCACTCAAAAAATATACAGGAAAATTCATCTATATTCATAACAATTTATGATTCAAATACTCCAGACGATGATGCTAATGAGTCCTGTATCTATATTGAAGCGACTGCTGAACTGTTAGAATTATCATCTGAGGCTATGCACGCCCGTAAACTCATTGAAAAGAGAATGGGTGCCAAGATGGAAGACCGTGAGAGTGGTCATCCAAAAAACATGGAGATGGGATTCTATAAGGCAACACCACAGAATATTTGGACAAACGATACGCTAAAAAATGAGCAGGGTAAATATATAAAGGATATCAGAAAAGAAGTAAAGCTATTTCAAGACGTTGGAACGGGGCCTTCTGAGTTGCTAAAACTTATAGATACCACAAATAAAAGGAGATACCATCTTGTACACGCAAATATTGCTTTAGCTCGCGCTCCACTAGATAATAAAATCATGCGCGATTTTTTAGCACAAGTTGAGGAGATTGATTTTAAGGCAAGTTTATCGCCAGGTTTTGTCTCACAACCAACTCCATCTGATATTGGTAAAATTTATAACGGTGATTTCTTACTAAACATGTCAATTTGGAAAACAGTAGGAAGTCTTGATGTGTTTACCCACTCAGGGCACCATGCAAAAGCTCTCAAAAACCGGTTCAAGTGGTTCAAAAAACAGAATAAACCAAATTACGTATTATTTTGGTTTCCAGAAAACGAAACGCCTACAGAGTTAGAGGTAAGTAGGCGCATTAAATATTTAGCTACGTACGGACCCAAAGCCTATGCATTTAATTTTCAAAATCACTTTACTTATGACGAGGCCGAAGAATTTCGACCCATATCATCCCAGTACGAAAGGTCACGATTATGAAACTATTAGGTCTAACAAGCTCCAAGGAGATCTAAAACCTAAAGGAAATTAAACAGAGGAAATATGAGTTTAAAAATACTGAACACAAATAGAGCGTAGCCGATGAGATATTTGGAAGCGGTCATATCTCAGATTTGGGTGGCTATGTGCACCCTTTTAATTCTTCAATACATCAAATACCAGACAAAACATCGCTTTTCTCTGATTTTGTCCCCAAACTTTTACCGGACACTAGTAAAATAGTATCAAATATCAGTATTATTCTAATTACACTTTCTTGAACGCTATGTTACAATTTCCAGCAACTAAATAATCTAAATTAAAGGGGACTACATGTCATACAAAAAAGTGGTTGCTGTGGACAGTGCTGATACGCCAGGTGAAATACACTATGAAACCGTTATGGATTTTAAAACAAGAATAATAAGTAAGTTGGAAAGTTCTTCAAATGAAATGAAGGAACATTCTAGGTGGCTGATTCAGACATTGTTTAATATTTTTAGTTTTAATAACACTGCTTCTGGGTGGGGCAACTTTACTGCCCAAGGTGCTCGTCTTGGAAGTGCCTTGATAATTAGAAATACGCATTTTAACTCCAGAAAAATTGAAGAACTTATATCTACAGATGATTTTCGGAAATTACCTTTAAAGAAAGTACAATTGTTTTTTGAATTAATTTACAATAATTCTCTTCCTAGCAAAAATAATAAACTGTTCGAAGATATTAAGACTGAAATGAAATCTGGAGGAAAAAGACTATTCGAAACTAAGCGAAAGAGTTTTGTTTTTAGAAATGTGGCTTTTAATGGTGTAAAACTTTTGTTTAAGCCTGACAGAATAAATCAAACAAAGAAAAATGGGAGGTTGCTTTTCTGCGTGTATTTTGTAGCTGCTTGCGTTTGTAGATCTGATGATGACTTTTATACGGTACATAGTTTTGTAACAGATATAAATATCCCGCTTAGAGATGACCGTCCTGTTGAGCTCAGCGTAGATGGTTTCGTTGAATGGTTGGAAGAACAGCTCACCCCTTCCTCTTAATAACTGAAAAAACAGACATTTTATTGCCGTCTCTTGATATCAACTTAACCTTAATTGGCGAATCGCAGTAGCAGCTAAGAAGTGTTTAACAAATCCCTTATATTTTCCTGAATGTTGGTTTATTTCGGCCCTGTAGGGAATTGTCTCCTCAGCTAATGAATCAAATATTCCTATAAAAAAACAAACTGCGTCATCATTTTCCTCGCTTAGCGCATGCTTTAGCATCTCAGAACAAAAACCTCGATCTTCTATTGCTTCTACCAGAGGCTCATTGTTCATAACTGTAACTAGCATTTCAATGTTACCTCCAAAACCATCTGAGAAAGACAATTCTTCACTAAAAATATCGCTGAAGTATAATTGCATAAACGACTTTAAAAGAGCTTTATTTTCTATTTCCAGTATAGGTTTACACTTCAAAATAAACATAAAATGTTCCCTAATTATAACCCTCTCTTCCACTGAACAGGCCTGCCCTTTTAACTTAGGAGCTTTACGAGTTAAAACGGCCTGAAGAAACGCAACTCTTTCTTTCAACTCTTGAAGAAGGGTGGTCTTTGTTGGAATGTCCTTTACATCTAGCTTTTCAAGTACAATAGAACTTTGAATCAAGTCGAGACAACAATGAGCTAACCTATTAAAATGCATTGATAAAAAAGTTTTCTCAAATTCAACTTCGTTTCTAAACAAAAATCTAAAATCTAAAATAATACTCCCATAACTACTATACGGTGGGTCGTATGGCTGGCAATAGTCTAATATAATCGCTAAGATATTATTATCAATTTCCAGAGAAATGGGAGCATCATTACCTGGAAAGTTTGAGTTGATAGAAAATAGGCTACTAATGCGGGCCTTAGTGTCAGTTTTAGACTCAAATTTTGCTATTTCGCTATACAATTCCGTTTTAACCAAAACCCATTCAGAAGAATTCGTGAATTTCGGAAAGGAAATTGCTACTACTTTATACATGAAATACCTCACCACCTTAATTGATACTTCAATTCTACTTATAAATTCAATGAAAATCCAACTGTATAGAAAAATTGGATTACTAGTGATGTAGAGAACAAGAGCGGTATAAAATATGAATGAATTACGCCTCCTCAGAAGAAAGTGTGGGTCAGGGGTTCTTTTTGATTACTTTTAGGTATGCATCCCAAATATCCGAATTACCAATGCTCCCATTGAAGGGAAATTTAAAGGTTTGGTTTTATCTCTCTTTTCTCCCTGTTTCCCCTGCTTTCAACCTCACTGTCACTTTCGGTCCTACTTATTTACCCTCATCTTTACCCACTGTTTATTCTATAGAGCCCTATTGTAAGCAATATTCATTGGACTGGCCCTATCTATTTTAATTTAATTCGACCCATTCATCATCTTGTAGTCACCAAAATGGCTAAGGCTGGGGTTCGTGGATAGTTAGCGAACCTATTTGATAAAGAATAATCCTCAGTTGCTTGCTCAAATTCTACCCATCTAAACTTGTATTTGCCTCGGTTGCAGTCTTTAATAGGCTCTTTAATGATTTTTTCATTAAAGATTCGGAATCAGCTTCATTGTGAGGTTCTGCTAATCTTTTAAACAATAGTGCGCCAAGAAACGAATAATTTCTATTAACAAGAAAGGATGTAAAAGTAACTAGGTCCTTTTTTTCTATCATTATTTTACCGATTTTAGGTTTATCCGAAAACCAAGAATATTTTTCTATTGTATTGAAATCACCCCCTTTAGATTCCAGGAATTTAGAATACGCCACTTTATAAAGATCTTCAGCAACTTCTTTGGAAACAATGTTAGATGACTTCACTTTTATATCAATGGTACCGTCGGCTCTTCTAGAAATTTCTAGAGTTATTATGTTTTCATCTTTCATTGCCTTTACGGTCAAATAATTTGCATTTCTTGGATCTATTTTCAGGACAACTAGATCCGAAATAGTTGAAGTATCATAGTCCGTTTCATTTCCCTGATGAGAAGCACCCTTATTGAAAAAACCATCTGTTCTTTTCGCCGTATGTATTTTCATTTGTTCTCTAACTTGTTCTGGTTTTCGTTCTGTTCCATCTAAAAGGCGTTGCCAAAGTGTCAAAGATTTGGAAAGTTGATCTTTTGTCTCTGCTCTAGAATCTTCATTGTCTGGTATAAAAATGAAATGACTTGGTTCGAATTTTTTTGAATAATAAGAAAAAGTTTCTTCTTGTGAATTGCGACTTGAATACACGAATAAATCTTCAGACTGTATTTTTTTAGGTAAATACCCGGTTAATACGCGTGTCCCCCATCCTGATTTCGTATGATCTTTATCGACAACTAAACTATACAAAATAAAACCAAATGGACTATCTTCTCCATTTCCGTAAATCAGATTATCTTTAATTACTATGATTAAATTATTGGTTAGTGACTTTAATAAAAGAACCTGTAACCGACCAACCATTTCACTTTCAGTATATTTTTCGTAACCAAGTCCTTCAAACATTTGACTCATCAAGTTATATACAGACATAATCCGAGGGTGTTCAAGAAGATGCATCGCTATGCTTTCTGTTATAAGTTTATTTATTTCTGTTCTTTCGTCTTCGGTAAATTTACAAGAATTTGACAATGCTTTTTGTTCCAACCCTTTAATTTGTTCAACAATCCTATCATCAACTGCCCCTTCAAAAAATTTGCTGAGCAACGATGTCACTAATGGAGAAGCATCCTCGCCCGAAGTACAGGGATTTAATGTTGATATCGATATTATTTTTCTTAAAATCATTTTTCTAAAATACTTAAGTGTCCGTTAATAGTCAATAGTATGAGGCCGCCACAGAAAAAAGTATGGGTTAAAGGGGGAAAAGGCAAGTTACCTAGGGCCTGCTGAAGCAGGGCCTATTTAGACCAATGCATTCCACCACCCCAAAAGCTATGATAATATAAATTAAAATAGTAACGCTAACTGATAACGGTAACAACATAGTTAACCGACAACAGAGGCGAGTTGTACGATTTAATCGTATGGCTCGCCTTTTTCCGTTTTAGGAGGAAATGTGAGTAAAAGGAAAGGTAAATCTAAAAAAGCAGAAAAATCCATCACCCACAAAATGGATGGTATCGAAAATATAGTGACAGGTCTAAATCGGAGGAATAGAGATAAACGGGTCCATATTAATGCGATTCCTGATCTATTAAGTAGGAAAGAGGTCGAAGATCTCTATGCTGCGGATGATATAGCACGAAAGGTCATCGAAAAAGTTCCCAAGGAAGGGACCAAAAAGTGGATTGAACTAACAAACATAGACCCCAAAATGAAGATAGGATTTCAAAAAGAATTGAAACGTCTCCAGATGATAAGGAAATTCGAACAAGCTTGGGCATGGGCAAGGTTGTATGGCGGTGCGGGCATTTACCTGAATATTGATGACGGAGAGAATCCCGAAACACCCATCAATTTTGATGCAGCAAAGTCGATTAAAAATATCATTATCCTGCATAGATATGAACTATTGGCTGAAACACAAAGCGTAGAGAAAGATATCGATAGTCTCAATTTTGGAATGCCAACACTATATCGACTACAAAGCCATAATAGCTTCAATACTTCACTGATTCATCATGAAAGAATT
>JABSQL010000440.1 GCA_013215865.1 Candidatus Margulisiibacteriota bacterium | reverse complement strand
CACTTTTTTTATTGTGAGAGACATAGTTATATGAGTTTACATTAAGAGCAATACGTTTTAAAAGTCTTTTGCCCTTCCTTGACAGCATCCACCAAGCTAGTACAATCTACACCTTCGAACATATTTGGATTAGACAAAATTGTTAAATCAATTCTGTTTTCAGACAGTAAGCGATAAAATAAAATCATACCGAGGGTTCGTATATTCCCGTCTTCAAAAAAATGATGCCGATTCATTTGTTGGATATAGTCAACAATAATGTTTAATTTATCATCGTCATTTGATGCATTTTTTATCTTCGCTTGATATTCCGCTGTCAGTTCTTCTATCCTTTTTATTCGTTCTTTTCGGGACTTGGGTTTAGAGAAGAATTGTTTATAGCTTTTTCCAGATGCATCATCTCTCAACCCTATCCAGTCACTATTATTCTTTTTTAAGTACATCTTAAATTCATTGATTCCTTTATTAGTTGTGTTGGAGAATTCATCAGATGGATCCCTTAGACTACTAGATGCGTAACCCATATCCATAATTCCAATAGACTTTTTTAAAAAATCCTCACCTTCAAACTTTACTCCCTTTTTAGCTTTAAGGTTAATGTGTTCTAACATATCTGGAGTTAGAGCTTTATTAATATTTGTTATCATGTAAATCATTGATTGAAACATTCCCCTCATAAAGCCTGGCTCTTTTCTATCAAATTGAAATTTCCCTACATGCTCTTCAGCTTGACTATCATCATAATGCTCAGGTAGAAATTTCTGACTATATCTATCCATAAACTGAAAACCCTCCTCCGGGTGTCTAAATCCATCAATAAACAGTCGCCAAATTTTTTGACGAGGTATACCTTTAAACTTTATTGCTGCTTCTGATTTTGAACTCTGAATTAGTTCATACAATTCTTGCTCTTTTTCAAGAGTCTCAACGGCAAGCAATTCATCTTTGTATAACTTAGCCCCCAAACTTTCAAAAGTACGACGACATTCGGTCAAAAACGTTTTCTGATCACCCTCGGGTAGATCATAAAGCATTTTTGATAAAGTCATTCCTGCATAAACATTGTAATTCTTACCTTTATAATTTGTCTTTATTTCTTCTAATTTAGATAATTCTACCCTTGTGAAATACTTATTATCTCTCATAACATCTACTTTACTTTGTTCAAACCCTGTATAAATGTTATTTTTGAGTTTACGAATCGCACGTTGTGCATCAACCTTCTTTAGCTTTACCAAAGCTCTAGAAATACTTTTTTCTAATTTTTTTAATGTGATGAATAATTGTTCTTTACCCTTCTCGCACTTAACGATCAAACTCAAGATTTTGATAGCACTTCGAATTTCTGATCTATTATCCGATTTTAAATTCTTTTTAATTTGTGGCAGAATATTGCTTAATAGATCATTGGGGGTTTCCATTGTCTGTATACCAAGCGTCTTAAGTAATTCTCTGGCGTTTTTTCGGGTATCTAAATCTTCTGAAAGTAACGTAATATAAGCGATGCGTTCCGAAAACTTTTTCATAAGTTTCTTTGTATCGTTTTTATCTGTTTTATGAGCCAATTTTGTTAGATAACTCAATAATTTATCATTTTGCTTGGGATTCCATTTTTTTGTTGGTTCATATAAAAAAAGGTCTCTCACTTTCGTTACAGTATGGTCAGAAACTGTTCTTCGAAAAACAGACTCCAAAAATTCGCGTGTACGCTTACCTTTGTCGGTTTTATTTATAGATTCCTTTTTTCGTGGTAAGCGAGGTGATGGCTTTGGATCGTCAGCAATTTCAGTATCAGAATGTTCATTCCTAGAACGTTTAACCCTAGTGAGTGCTGGTGTTTTCGAGACTATGGCAGTTTCTGGGGTGAATACTACCTGATTTCCTTGATAAAGTTGTAGTCCTGGCATGTTAATTTCTCCTTGTTATCTAAGATACTTATTTATCTAGATAAACGTATTTGGCTTGTCAGATTTACAAGCTTTATATATATATCGAACAAATTGCGTAATAATTTCACTAAAATATACCTAAATTTACTGGTGTATTTTGAGTTTGTTTTCAGATAAGCTCACACTAGTATCCGGTAAAAAAAAAAGAGCTGAGCACAAGCCAAGTAGAAATTAAAAAATCCAAGCGTAAAATTGAATAAGGGGGAGAAGGCAAGTTACCTAAGGAATGATAAAGAGCAATTTCTAGAGCAGTATAAGTTCTAAAGTCGTAAGCTCTCCTCATAACAATTTAAGATATTTCCTTCTGTTAGGCCAATATATTGCACCCACGTTGAGCCCCAAAGGGAGCGAATAAGCCCCTGTTAAGCGACCAAAATGCCTGCATGACGGTATAGCGCAACACTATCCTGCCTATTAATTATTTGGTCAACGTCTATGCATTTATTGCAGCAAGAATTTCCCCGACTGATCCCACCCATACAATGATCTAAACCAGGTATAAATAGACGGTTGGTCTTCCAATTCACGCGCGCTATAATTCAATTGAATTCAGGTTATGGAGGATAATTGCATGGCAATTCTGGTTAAAAAACTCTATAGAAATAAACCTCGTTGGTATATCCAAGAAAATGGTTTGATAAATGGTAAATTTAAGCGGGAATTTCTATCACTAAGGGGTTCAAGTTTCCCCAAATACTTTGATTCTAAAAGGGATGCTAAATCAGCATTATCTAGATATGCCTTGGTTAATGACCCATCTAAGAGCGATGACATTTCATTAAAAACAGCAAGAGATGCATTTTTAAAAAAATATGAATTGGATGTGCTGAAAGGAGATGTAGCTCAGGGTACTTTTGATATTTTCAGCTATTACTCTCAAAGACTCCTTAATGATTTGGGGCATATATTATTAAGGGACATAAGTACTAAAATCATTCAGAGATATGTTGAAGAAAAGTCCTTTGGGGGATGGTCTAGTCGATACATACAAATGCATTTGGTTGAACTTAATAAAATATTGAAATTCTCCTTCTGGGATAAAGAATGGATTAGCAACATTCCAAGATTGCCAAAACTAAAGATAGAGATACCCAAATCAATTGAAGTCAACTCACCTGAGCAAATTGGTATGTTATTAGAGCATTCAAGCCAACAAACTTACAAACTTATTAATTTAATATGGCAGACAGGTGTTAGACCAAAAGAAGCAAGGTTTGCAAAACTACACCAAATCAATTTCGATTATCATGAAGGTGAATTTTGGATACCCTATTTAAAAGTGAAAAATGTAGAAAATAAAGGGGGAGAGCGATTGATTACAATGAGTCATGAGTATGCAGAAACTCTCAAAAGTTTAATCGGTAATGGGCGTTTTGACCCCATCGATAAGTTTGAATTTTTGTATATAGATGGCATTGAT
>JABSQL010000044.1 GCA_013215865.1 Candidatus Margulisiibacteriota bacterium | reverse complement strand
TGCTGATAAAATTATTATCACGTAATATTTGTAGGAGTCCACGACGAGTGTCTGACTAGTAGATTGTAAAAGTTGTTCTGTATGGCCTCTACCATTTTGAATAATACTAACGGATGTACCCATGGGGCCATCAAATATGAATATAATCAATAAAGTACTACAAATCCATATCATAAAGAGGGCAATCTTTGTAGTCGATCTTCTAGTTTCTGAATGTAGCATTTCGATATTCTATCTGGAAATATAAAGCGTGCTCCCCAAATATTCCAGAAGTTGGGTTTAGAGTGGCTATATCGTATGGTTATTGAGCCACATCGAATCATAAGATTGTGTCGATGGGTGCCTCAGTTTATGCGTCTTTGCCTGTTTCAAAAAGGGTGAGGATACGTTTCATAATGGGGTTGGGTGGCGAAGAGTCGAACATATAAGAAGAAGCGTATGATTTTCCCAAGGCCACTCCTTCCTGATCAAAGGCATTAATATTCCAAATGAATGATTGAAACATCACCATATTTTCATAAAAAGAGAGCAGTGCGCCCATTGTTTTAGGGGTTAGTTTTTTTCCAAAAATAAGTGAGACAGGTCGATTCCCAGGGCATGACTTTGCTGGGCTGGAGTCTGAGTTCCCAGTTGCAAGTGCTAACATTTGGGATGCCAGATGTGTGAGCAATATATCATGATTATTTTCAGAATTGTTAGAGTGAGTTTGAGGCTCAGAAAATGCAATAAATTGAATGGGAACCGGTTCAGTTCCTTGATGGAATAGTTGAAAAAAGGAATGTTGGGCATTGGTTCCCACATCCCCAAGAACAATGGGGCTTGTTTGATAAGAAACTTTTTCATTTTGTATATTGACTCTTTTTCCATTGCTTTCACAAATCAATTGTTGAAGGTGGTGTGTAAAATAAGATAGGCCTTGAGAATAAGGGATAATTGCTCTTGCCCCCATTGACAAGAAATTACGTTCCCATATGCCAATCAATGCAGACATTAATGCCATATTTTCAAATATATTTGGATTTTCACTTGCTTTGTCTATTTGAGATGCACCGTCTAATAATTCTTCAAATACCTCTGGTCCAAATACCAGTGATAAAAGAACACCACCTACCGCACTGGTGGTGGAATACCGTCCACCAATCGCTTCGTCTATGTAAAACGTTTCCCGTGCAGGTATATTATTTGGAAGACTTTTATTCGCCGTTACCAATATAAATTGGTTTTTAATATTCTCATTTGTGAGGCCTTTGTTTTCTAAATATGCTTTGATAAGTGAAACATTTGATAACGTTTCCTGGGTTGTTCCGCTTTTAGAGACCACAATAAAAAGGGTTGTTTTCTCAGGAATGCGTGACAATATATCATTTGCGTCATCGGGGTCAATGTTGGCGATAAAATGGGGCGTAATCTTTGGTTTTATGAGCCGTTTGAGCCCATGATAAACTGCTTTTGGACCCAACTCAGACCCCCCAATACCAACCTGAACTACATCGGTGATGGGTTCTTTGTGAATATGTGTTGAAAACGTAGAAATTGTCTCTTGTTGAGTGCCATAAAATCCTCTGTTTGGACTTCGGGTATTGTGGTGGTTTACTTTTGTTCCTGCCAGTAATTGTTTGTATTTAGATATGACGTCCTGTTCTCTAGCTAATTGTTGCAAAAGAGTCAGAACAGTATCATCGGCAAGACTTGTTCCATACATAAGAGATATAGGGCCATTATGTATAACAGATGCAGTTACTTTTTCTGGCGTTAATGTCTTTTCAAGAGACAGGGGCATTTTTGATTGAGAAACAAGCTGCTCATATATAGGGAGTTGATCCAGATTCATATCTAGGATTTACCCTACTTTAAGCCCATCAACTTATGGGTTTGAGGAATGATACGTACATCCGACAAATAGGTCTTGGCACAAGTAAAGGCACGCTCTATATCTTTGGGACTCGCTTTCTCTTTAATGCCTGCAAAAGGAGTGACTGGTTGTAGAATAAGGGGAATATTGGGGTTAAGGGCAGATATGATTTTGGACATTTTCTGGATATCCAAGATAGGAAAATCTTTTATGACCACATATTTAATGAAAAGCCCTTTTTTATCTTTGATTAAGGAGACAAAATCAGTAAATTCTTTATCATACCCCGGTTTATAATCAACGGCATAATAGTCAAACATATCTTTAACTTCTTCCAAATGCTTGTGTAGAATGCCATTTGTTTCAAGGTAGAGTGGTAATGTGAGTTTGGGGATCAATGTTTTAAGGGCATCTACTTGGAGCAGCGGTTCACCGCCCGTGATGGATATAGAGTGGGGTTTCTTTTTCACCCAGGGCGAAATGGTATCGATCACTTCGTCTACAGACATGGGGGTTTTGTTCCGGTCTGGTTCGTCACAATATGCACAATGAATATTGCACCCAAAGAATCGGATAAAAATTTGTGGATAGCCAATGAAAGGGCCTTCACCTTGATAGGAATAAAATAAATCTTGTATGTACATAAATTTTCCAGGTGACACCATTATATCAACAGGATCATGTATAATAAAGCTGAAGCGTTATGGATGAAAAACAACTTAATCAAATAGTTTCATTTATTCCTAGAGAAGTGATTGAAATATGCAAACGGTTTAAGGCCCAAGATTTGGAATGTTTTATTGTTGGTGGAGCGATTCGAGATCTGATTTTGGGAAGAGAAGTAGGGGACTATGACCTGGCTACTATTGCGACACCGGATACGGTAGAGTCCATGTTTGATAAAACATTTGATGTAGGCAAAGAGTTTGGAACCATTACGGTGGTTGGCCCTATATATCAGGCACCTGCAGGGAAAGAGCCCAGTCTTTATCAAATTACAACTTTCAGAACGGAAACAACCTATGAACAATCTCGAAGGCCTAATGATGTGACGTTTATTCCCAGTATACAAGAAGATTTATCAAGACGAGATTTTACGATGAATGCCATGGCTCTTGATCCGTTGATACCCGCGTTTATCGACCCTTTCGATGGGTTTTCGGATGTACAAAACCATATGATTAAAGCGGTGGGTAATCCCAAAGAGCGTTTTCAGGAAGATACGTTGAGAATCATTCGCTTGTTTCGGTTTGCTTCGGTTTTAGAGTTTGAAATTGATTCAGAGTGTATGGAAGCGGTTAAAACATTATCTGATTCTTTTCCATTGCCTGCCATGGAGCGGGTGTATGATGAACTATCTAAGTTAATGGCATCTCAAAAACCTCATATTGGGTTGCAGGGAATGCGGGATGCGGGCATTTTTAAGCGGATATTTCCTTCTGTGCCGGTACCCACAGATGAACAGCTGGCCCTTATTTCTGCCATGTCCTTGGATGGGCGTTGGGCCTTGATATTAAAAGATGGAGACTATTCAAAGGTATTAACCACTTTACGCTTTCCCAGAAAAGAAGCCCATTGGATTAAACGGGTCATACGGTATAACTTGGATATTTTGCGTGCCCGTCTTTCTCCGCAAGATTTGAATATTTCTAGTGAGAAATTGATGGGTCTTGGGTTTACAGGTAAAGATTTGGGTAAAGTCCAACAGTATTTGCTAGATGAAATTGCCTCTAATCCTGAACATAATACCCAGAAAAAACTTTTGGAGTTGGCCTCATCTTTCCTTCCAAGGGGTGTGACTTAAATTAACGTCACATCAAACTGAAAGGTCTCTTGAATGGTCTCATAAGTAAAGGTAAAGGCCATACAATCTAAATTAAAAATTAACGATAAATCCACCCGACGATAGGTCTCTGTTTCAAGATTATAATGAATGTCTGCTGCAACACCCAAAAATCCAAGCTGAGTTTTTCCGTATATTCCCAACTCATCTGTTTCAATGACACGGTATTGGTCAAAAAAGAAAGGACTCTTTCCCTTGTCATGTAGCCGTTGAGTGTATGTTACATCTAAGATTGATTTTTTGGTTTGATACCCAATTCCATAATCTCCAAATAGCCTCGTCCAAGGACCACCGGGATTATAAAAATTACCCATATACCGCATTCCCAAGTGGGTAGAGATTCTTTCAGATAGAGGCAGTTCTTTTCTGATGGAAGCGTTTAAATTTGTTTTGTCACCCTCAACCAGTTTGGTGAAAGTGAACGGCGTATCATCACTTTCAACGACCTGACTCCAATTAATATCGCTATTGAGTTGAATGTCGTAAGGCAAATCAATTTCAGTTGCCGAAATTTGAATATAGGGTTTATAACTCACTCGGCGTAAATTGTTCAGCTCTCTATGCGTCCAAAGAAGACGAATGCGACTTTTAATGTCTGGTTCTGAAATATCAAATGAGGAAAATAACCCGGACGTGTCGGATTTCTTTCTGATAATTTTCCATAATACGTGCTCATACCCCACACGACCTTCTATATCGCCCCTTTCTGTATAGTGAACCCGTCCACCCACTCTGTTTTCAGAACTTAGGTCCGTAAAATGGGTGATGCCGTATCCAAAACGATAGGACTCACTCCACTCTAAGTGGATGGCACCTGTATTGCTGGGATTCATAAAATATCCCGTATGGTTCTTAACATAGAAACCTTCCATTTCGTTGGATCCAAATTCAGGAATCGGAGAATTTTCACCCAATAATCCCGTATTGGTGCCAAAAACGTATGTTGGAAAATAAAAAATAGGGAAGTTTCTCAAGTACAATACATCTTTAAACGCAACAAAATGACCTTTATATGGATAAATATGAATGCTTTTCGAATTAATTTTATAATGAGGTGTTTCCATATCATGACAGGTTGTAAACGTTGCTTTATTTATTTTGGCGAAATCATGACCCAAAATCATTTCTTCCCCTTTCATCTGAATATTTTCAAAACGCGCTAATATGGGACCTGTTTTTCCACTGTGTGTATGAAAGTTATAGATCAAATAGGGGGTTTGAATGGATTGCCCATATTGTGAAATGGTAACATTATCATATACTTCAAGTGCCTTTGTGTTGGTATTGTAAGTTAATCTTCCTGCTGAAATTTTATATGATTGATAGGTGATAATGACATTCCGAGACGCCAATAGAAATCCTTTTTCTTTATCGAAGTCAAATACATCTGCCTCAAGGCCGAGGTTTGTATCTCCCAATTTGAAGGGAATATTTTCTGTTGGCTGACGGTCTTCTGCAAAAAGGGGTGGCGAAGATACACCTAATATGAGAAATAGGAGAAGATATGCTATTTTAGACAGCGGGTACAGGACCTTTGATTGCCAGTTCAAATTTTGACACATCCTTTCTGAATACCAAACCTATTTGACCAGTGGGTCCATTACGTTGTTTCGCGATAATGAGATTGGCATTACTAACACTATCTTTTGTATTATCGTAATAGTCTTCACGGTGAATAAACATGACCAAATCTGCGGTTTGTTCAATTTCTCCAGATTCACGTAAATCACTCAAACGGGGTAGTGCATCTGTCCCACGCTTCTCAATATCTCTACTCAGCTGAGAAAGGGCCATGATAGGTACATTTAATTCCCGGGCAAACGCTTTTAAATCACGAACGATTTCTGACACTTCTTGAAAACGGCTCTCGATCCGACGTCGACTAGACCGCATCAACTGAAGATAATCTACAATGACAAGATGAATATCTACATCCTTTTGGAGACGACGGATTTTGGCCCGCATCTCAAGTGGTGTTAAACCTGGTTTGTCATCAATATATAAAGGCGCCATTCCCCATATGTTCATTGCATTTGCAAGATCTTTGTACTCATATTCTGTAAAATTGGCTGTCCGCATTCGCTTTGAATCGATTTTTGATTCCGTTGATAACAGCCGTAATGCGATTTGCTCTTTAGGCATTTCAAGGCTAAAAAAAGCAACTGCTTTTTGTTTCTGTACAGCTGCTGATCGGGCAAAGTTCATCGCCAAACTGGTTTTGCCCATGGCAGGTCTTGCCGCCAATATGATGAGGTCCGATTTTTGAAATCCTGATGTCATTTCATCTAAATCAGCCAGTCCCGTAGATACACCCAAAATACTGTCTTCACTTTCGTATACTTTGCTCAAGTTATCGACGACATCTGTTACAAAATCTCCGATTTTAATAAAATCTTCTTGAGCCATTTCTTTTGAAATATCTAATATTCGTTTTTGAGCATTCCCCAATACATCCTCAACTTCTGCTGATTCTTCATAAGATTCTTGTATCGTGCGATCACCTGCATCAATTAACTGTCTCAAAACGGCTTTTTCAGAGACGATATCTGCATAATATTGGACATTAGATACGGTAGGCACGGAGTCAAGCACTTCTGCTATATAGCTTTTACCCCCTGAGATATCCAACTTATTATTTTTTTTGAGTTCGTCACATACGGTGATTAAGTCGACAGGCTCACTTTTTTGATATAAATCAATGATCGCCTCAAAGATGAAGCGATGCCGATCCCGATAAAAATTATTTGGTTTCAGGCGAAGGACTGTATCTGCTATGGCATCCTTTGAAAGCATCATTGCCCCTAGTACGGACTGTTCTGCTTCTATGTCTTGTGGTGGGATTTTTTCTTCCATGATGGTGTTTATTTAATCATATTTTGGAAGGATTGTCTTCAAATACTGACCTGTATGTGACATTTTCTGTATAGAAATATGTTCGGGTGTTCCTTCTGCGACAATCGTACCACCACCATTTCCGCCTTCAGGACCTAAGTCTATGATATGATCTGCCGTTTTTATCACGTCTAAATTATGTTCAATCACCACGACGGTGTTCCCTTTTTCTACTAGCCGATTCAATACATCCAAAAGATGTTTAATGTCATCAAAATGCAATCCCGTCGTTGGTTCATCTAATAAAAACAGGGTTTTTCCAGTTCCATGCTTACTGAGCTCTTTTGCCAGTTTCACACGTTGTGCTTCTCCGCCTGATAAAGTCGTTGCATTTTGTCCCAAATGAATATATCCCAGTCCAACGTCTTGTAATGTTTTTAGTTTGTTATAAACAGATGGGATTTTAGAAAACAGTTCAGTCGCCTCATTAACCGTCATATCTAATATCTCAGATATGGTATATCCTTTGAATGTAATGTCTAAGGTTTGAGAGTTGTATCGTTTGCCTTTGCATACTTCACAAGTCACATAAACATCCGATAAGAAGTGCATTTCAATTTTAACAACCCCAGCTCCTTCACATGACTCACAACGGCCACCTTTCACATTAAAACTAAAACGACCGGCTTTATAACCCCTGATTTTAGATTCACGAGTCAGTGCGAATAGCTCTCTTATGGGAGTAAATATGTTTACATAAGTCGCAGGGTTAGATCTAGGCGTACGGCCAATCGGCGATTGATCAATAGTAATCACTTTATCTATGTGCTGTATCCCTTCGATTCGTTTATGCTTACCGGGTCTCTTTCGACTGCTATTAAAGTGGCGATGCAATGCTTTGTGTAGAATTTCATTCATTAGAGAGCTTTTTCCTGAACCAGATACACCCGTGACACACACAAGAACCCCCAATGGAAATGTAACATTTATGCCTTTCAAATTGTTTTCAGCGGCACCCACTACTTTCAATACATTTTTTTGATGGGCTTTTCTTCTTGAAGCAGGAACAGCAATCGATTTTTCTTGTGTTAAGTACTGAGCCGTAATAGAGTTTTTTTCTTTTAGAAGGTCTTTAAAGGACCCAGAATGAACAATATACCCTCCTTTCCGACCCGCTTGTGGACCAATATCAACAAGATAATCTGCCATCCGAATGGTTTCTTCATCGTGTTCAACAACAATGAGTGTATTTCCTAGATCACGCAGTTTCAATAAAGTTTTAAGCAACTTCTGATTATCCCGTTGATGCAGTCCAATACTAGGTTCATCTAAAACATACAAAACACCGGTTAAACCAGAACCAATTTGTGTCGCTAAACGAATTCTTTGATATTCTCCCCCAGATAAAGTAGATGCTTTTCTAGCTAAAGAAAGGTAATGTAGGCCCACATTTTGCAAGAATGAGAGCCGAGATGTGATTTCTTTGATGATTTGTTTGGAAATGGTTTTTTCTTTCTTTGTGAGGGAGATTTTTTCAAAAAAAAGACACAGGTCATGAATGCTTTTTTCAGTTAGGTCTGAAATATGTTGTCCACCGACTTTAATGGCAAGAGACTCAGGTTTTAATCGTTGACCGTTACATGTATCGCAGGGTTTTTCGCTCATAAAAAATCGTAGGGCGAACCGCCTACCCTCAGAATGTGTACTTTTGTATCGTCTTCTGAGAATAGGGATAATGCCTTCCCATCCATCTCCAAACCCATGCATCAGACCATTTAATTGTTCTTTGGTGAGGTTTTTTGACGGTTCTTCTAAAGAAAACCCATTTGTATTTGCAACTGTTTCTGCAGATTGTCCATAATACGTATTGTGTAAATTAATGGCTTTTTGAGTGCTGGTAAAAAGAGGTGTGTTGGGATCGCCTATAATTAAATCTGGGTCAAAAGCCAAAGAACTTCCCAAACCATTACAATCTGAACAGGCACCATAAGGAGAGTTGAAGGAAAAAAGCCTTGGACTCATTTCTCCCAAACTAATATTACACTTTGTACATGAGAGTCGTTCTGAAAATAAGGTTTCTTTTTTTTGCTTATTATTTTGTATTAACACTAAACCATTGGACTGTTTAAGGGCGGTTTCGATAGATTCATACAGCCTGTCAGATTCAGTCTCTGATATAGATAGCCGATCTATCACGATATCGATATGGTGCACTTTATTTTTGTGTAGAGATAAGGGTTCATTAATCCGTAGAATTTCCCCATCTACTCGAACCCGGCTAAATCCGTCTTTTTCAATTTTTTCCAATACGCCTTTATGCTCTCCTTTTTTCCCCTGTACTATGGGTGCAAATAGGGTGATCTCAGTATCTTTCGGCCATTTCATTACCGTGTCTACTATTTCTTGTCTACTTTGATTCTGTATGGGTTTGCCGCATTTATAACAAAAGGGGTGTCCGATACTTGAAAAGAGGAGACGAAGATAGTCGTATATTTCTGTAACCGTTCCCACCGTTGAGCGCGGATTATGAGAGGCAGATTTTTGGTCTATAGAAATCGCAGGTGATAAACCATCAATCCGTTCTACATCAGGTTTATCAAGTTGCTCTAAAAATTGACGTGCATAGGCGGATAATGAGGCAACATAGCGTCTTTGTCCTTCTGCATAAATCGTATCAAATGCTAAAGAAGATTTTCCGGAGCCAGAAAGCCCTGTGAAAACAATAAAGGAATTTTTAGGGAGAGATACATTGATGTTTTTGAGGTTATGGACATTTGCACCCTTAACATGAAGAAAATCTTGTTTCATTTTGAGGAAAGCCCTAAAGCCAAGTTAACAGAATATTGCGCCAAGATATCCATGGGGTCTGTGGTATGCGTACGGTTATCTATCAACAAGGGGAGCTCGGTACATCCTAATACAATTTCTTCAGCACCTTTTTCATAAAGATGATCCATTGCTTGTTGGATTTGATGCCGATTTTGGATAGACTCTGATGATGATTTAACGGCTTTGATAGCGGTCATGATTTTCTCCTGTTGGGATGGTGTGGGAATGGTGACAATTAGGCCGTTCTCTGAACAACTTTTCTGATACAATTGTGTTTTAAAAGTTCCTACAGTTGCTAAAATCCCCACAGAGTTAGTGCCTTTTTTTTCTAAATGATCTGCTGTTAATTTGATCATGTTTAGAATGGGAATATCAATGGCAGATTGAAGACTTTCTATCCAAAAATGTGCGGTGTTACAGGGTATAGCAATAAAGTCAGCGCCCGATTTTTCAAGGGTTTGGGCTGATTTTATCAAAGCATTTTTTCCATGAGTTTCTGTGTGATTTTCGATTGCTTGGGTGCGGTCTGGGATGAGAGTGTTTGAAAAGATAAGGGTGGGGATATGGTCTTGGTCTATTTTTGCCGGAGTGAGACCCAATATTTTTTGGTAAAAATATATTGTTGCAGAGGGACCCATACCGCCCAATATGCCAAGCGTTTTAATAGGCATCTATAAAAGTCCTCAAGATTGATAGACCGACATCACCACTTTTCTCTGGGTGAAACTGTGTGGCTAATAAATAGGGCGTTTGAATAGAAGACACAAAAGAGTGTCCATATTCTGTGGTGGTAGAGATAATGTCTGTATCAGAAGTGTCTACATAAAACGAATGAACAAAATATACATGGGGATCTGATAAGCTTGAAAAATATCCCTTCTCATCTTTTGTAATGTGGATATTATTCCATCCCATGTGGGGAATCTTTAAATTTTCTTTCTGAAATGCTTTTACGGTTCCTTTAAAAATACCTAGACCCTTTTGGCTCGTGTCTTCTTCACTACTTTCAAATAAGAGTTGAAACCCCAAGCAGATACCCAAAAAAGGCTTTTTGGCCAATATATGGTCTTTTATGGGTTGAATGAGATCTTTTTTTTGCAGTTCAGACATGCCAAAACCAAACGCCCCTTGTCCGGGGAAAACCAGCTTCTTAGCTTTTTGGATTTGCGCCTTATCAGACGTGACAAGTACCGTTTCGCCCAAGTGTTCAAAGGCTTTTTGGACGCTTTTTAAATTTCCTGCGCCATAGTCAATAATTGTAACCATGGCACTATTATAGAAGGTTTATTGAAGTTCATCGAGTATGTGATCAATGGCCATACTTGCATCCATAATAGATTCTGTCTTGGTGTCATGGCTTAACAATTGGATGGCATCTTGAATATTACCTTGAATGGTGTCGGGTATGTCATCCTCGGCTTTACCATCAAGTTTTCTGGATATAAGGTCAAGATTTTCTTGTGACTGTTCTGACAAATGAGTTACTCCGCTATTGGGATCTCCTCCCTTTGGGAACAGGGTTTTGAGTTTTTGGATGGACTCTTCGATGGTCCTGAAATCATCTTCTGTCCTGAAATCATCTTCTATAGTATCTAAATGGGATTGTTCATCCACTTCTTCAGAAGTACGAATTTTTTCTGACATGTAAGACATTAATTCTTTTCTGGCATTTGATTTGAAGTTTGTTGTTTCAATGTAATGATTCACCCGTTTACGGACTTTGTCTACATCTATATCACCATGGACCATCTTCTCAATGAAGTGATCAACATGTTTTTTCCCATCGTCTACTTGAGCTTGTTTTACAGACATGGTACTACCCCCTAATTTAAATTCCCATTTCCTAGTGTGTTATACCCAGCTTTGCTTCTAAGTAAACCTTAAATTCCGAAAATCTGAGGTAAAAAAGGGAAAGTGGCCAATGTTTTTTAGAGTGATAAGCTGGCTGCTTGGTACAGATTTATGAATCGCCTGAGCTTCATTCAATGGGGCAATCTGATCGGCATCTCCATGGATGATTGTCATCTTTTCGATAGATGATAACCCTTTGATTGAAAATGAGTGTGTTTCCAGATAGTCCAACGTATCTAATAAATATGAAAGTGACATGTTCTCAAGATAATGGGGCAGTAGACGATGTTTAAAAGTGTTGAAGTCTTTGGAATCTTGAAAGCTGTTTTCAAAGAATTTTGTAAGAAAGGTAGATTTGTTTTTTTTAAGATAGGCTTTAATGGGTAAGGTGGTTTCTTTGGGGTATTGGTGTCGAATACCGATGGCAGTAAATGTGTCTACCATGTTGGGGTACAGAGAAATAAAGTCTGCACCCAAAAATCCTCCCATTGAAAACCCAATCATAGAAACGCTTTCAATGCCTTTATGAGAAAGATAAGTATAGAGATCGTTTGTAAAAGCAGTGGGATTGATGTTCTCAGTAAGTAGTAAATTGTAGGGGAGGGGTAATTGTGAAAAAATACGGCAATCCGTTGCCCATCCGGGAACTAAGAGCATGGGTTTGGACTCATTTTGATGAATATACTTGAATGTTGTCACAGCTTAATAACCATAAAATTTACAGTCTTTTGATCCACAAACAAATATATCTTTATTTTCTTCACTACCAAATAACTTTTTAAATGCGAAATCTACTTTAGGGTTTAATCTTGTCATTTTTTTATCCCTTATTCCTTAGAAAAACCCCCTCTTATCCCCCTTCACAGGGGGAAGTTTCTGTTCTCTTTCCTGTTACCATCTTTACCACTCCCATCTTTATTTTTGTTTCAAACTACAACATACACCTTTTCTTCTGGATTTTCAAACCTACTTCCTTTCTCTGTTTATCCATGATCTCCATCGCTTTATCATACACCGCTGCTATGTCTTGAGCGTGGGGACCCATCTTTTGATAGCACCCCATTTTGACATGCTGTATTGTGTGAATATGCGCCAGCATATCCCCATATGGCATGGGTTTTTGATATTGGCAAGCAGATTTTGACTGGATAATTCTTTGAGATTCTTTGTGGATTTCTTCTAGGTTGGGAGGATATCCCGCGTTCTTCCCTTCTTCCTGAACCGGGCATTCTAGAAAATTCATGGTAGGTTTGCTACACTTTTGCTTGCGATTGGGTTTTTGTGAACCTTTTCGCTTGGCTGTGGGATGAGTAGTTTTCATCTCATGGCCCTCCTTTATGAAGGTTTTGGTTATATCTTAAATCGGGTTGTTTGGACTCTTTTTCCTCCCTTTTGCGGTAACCATCCCGCTGGTTTCTGATTTAAGCCAATTGCATACTACAAAATTTCATCTCTACATGTCAAGAGATTAAAGAGAAAACGGGTCTTCCTTGGATACAATTGAATTAACAAAAGAGATCAATATATCTTTATTTTCTTCACTACCAAATAACTTTTTAAATGCGAAATCTACTTTAGGGTTTAATCTTGTCATTTTTTTATCCCTTATTCCTTAGAAAAACCCCCTCTTGTCCCCCTTCATAGGGGGAAGTTTCTGTTCTCTTCTTTGTTACCATCTTTACCACTCCCATCTCTATTTTTGTTTCAAACTACAGGTCCAAATCTACACGTCACCAGTTATTTTTTCAAGCCCTGGTTTAAAAAATCCATCTTGAAATATTCCTTTATGGGATCCAGCTGAAAAAGTATGTGTCCCTGTGCCATGCCATTTCCCAAATTCCCATTCTCCAGCATACATTTGTCCGCTGGAACGCTTAAATTTGCCATATCCATGTTGGACATCATTACCGTTTGTATCTCTTGACCATGATCCGTCATAAATTGAGCCATTGTGATAATATGTTTTCCCTCGTTTAAGATGGTTATCTTTTATTTCTCCTTTATACAAATCTCCATTGTGATAATGAGTTTCTACGTAACCAGTAAAACAGTTATCTTCAAATGTTCCTATTTTATAATGTTTTGGCAAATTTCTTGATATGCATAGAGTTATCTTTCCATTTATAGTCAATTTTCCTCTGAAACACTTCTCCTCAGAAGGAAAGTGAGTAAATATATGAAGCTCAAGAGAGCTACTACCGCATGTTGCTGTTATTTTTTCATTAGAATATTTGATTGATAAACTTTTAAAGAAACCAGGCACAAATTCCGGATGCTTTGCGAGAATAAAAACAGCAAGCTCTTTGTAATCATTGCAACATTCATGAAGAGTACTTTTTTCATAATGCTGAAGAATGGTGTTATAACGACTCACAAATTTTTTGTGATCAATATTTTTGACACAATTATGATCTCTTTGTAAATACAGGGTTAGAATATCTCTGCTAAAGTTTCTTTTGGAAGCAATATCATCAGTTATTCTGGTATACTTCATCTCAGGGTCATCATAAGAAATCCCAGTCACAATAGCTGGTTCGGATTCTCCATAATCGGGAACGGATAATAAATGAGATACGGACGCTACGTTGCTAATAATCTTTAACGAAATAATCGTAAAAATATACTCCTATTTAGTAAATAATATTTAAATTAACTTGTTAGAGCTTGATTGTCAACCGGTTGCACTAGAAAAAGGTTCGAAAATTGGGTCTTTCGGAGCCTCATAAGCCATATTAGTGATGAAGAAATCAAAGCCTTACTATGCCTGATGGCTTTCAAGTGATCTTTTTTTGGACATCCAATAAACCCATGTTATGATCGATTTTAGAGCTGGGAGGCAAAAAAAATAAGAGGAGATTATTATGAAAGCAACCAAAAGGAGAAAGCATAAGGAAATAAAACATTGTCACAAAAGAGTCGAAAAACTATGTAAAAATTGGAGTAGATTGGAGGCGATTGCCGTTTCCAAAGTCATGAGATACAAAGCCTCTGCCCATGAACGTGACATCGCGGATATTGCCATTGGAGATCTCATTAAAGAATCTGAAAAGTCTGATTGTTGGACAGAAGCCTATGGATTGCTTAAAGAATCTATTAAACAATTGGAAGGAAAACCTTTTAAAAGAGGGTCCAGCCGTACAGATGCGGATGGCCCAAATAGTGATTTTGATGACATATTTGATTCAGATGGTACCCGCGTGCAATATGAAACTGATAATTTCTCCATTGACTATACAATAGACGCTGCTACCGCTGACCAAGTACAAGATCCTGCATCTGATACAGTGGTCAATGTTACTTTACAAGATGGCACGGTTATTGGCACCACAACGTCAGGAGACGGTGTTCCAGACTTTGTCAAAATGCTGGGCATTTGGTTGGAATATTATCTGGCTCAATATGTTACCTACGGATTTAATAGCCCAATCCAAGATGATGGCGCTGGAGGGGTTATCAAGCAAGACATTGTGATTCAATCTGGGGGTTCCTACACAGATGTAGGAGATGCAATCTATATTCAAAATACCCTGGGCTCTGGTGCAGGACTGGCAGGTGGATATAACGATACAACATCTGGTATGGGGGTCACACCTGGCCATGAATTATTTCACCAAGTGCAGTATACCTA
>JABSQL010000439.1 GCA_013215865.1 Candidatus Margulisiibacteriota bacterium | reverse complement strand
GTTTAGACCTCATTGAGATTTACACCTCTTTTTTAAGTTCTGCTATCCATAAGAATACGATCTTGAATCGTTTCAGCTATGAAGGAAAATGGGACCATGAAGACATGTCAGAAGCCGCTCATGGCCGGTTATTGTGGGCGCTAGGTTTTGCAGTAACTCTATCACCTGCGGACTATCATCAAAAATATAATCAGATGTTTGCAGATTTAATCTCTACCACTTCAATCCTTTCTGACCCGCACTCGATTTCATTTGCTATCATGGGATTAAGTCATTATTTATCTCAAAATGCAGACCCTACTCAGTTAGAACATTTAGAAAGTCTTACACATCATCTAGTTTCTAATTTTCAGGAATCAAAAGACAATAATTGGCCGTGGTTCACAAATACCATCACCTGGGGATCTGCTCACATTGCAAGAAGCCTTATTATTGGTGGCAACACACTCAAAAACCAGGAAATTGAAACAAAGGGAAAAAATCTCTTGAAATGGCTTATTATTTCTCAAATAAATAATCAAAATCAATTTAACTTTATTGGAAATAAGGGGTGGTTTCACTCTGAAGAAACACCCGCTGTATATGACCAGCAACCCATCGAAGCAATGGCGATGGTTCTGGCATGTTTAGAGGCATACCGAATCGATGAATCGCTGTTTTGGATCGATCATGCCACCCGGGCCATACATTGGTTCTTGGGAGATAATATCAATAGCTGTCCACTATATGATAAAGAAACGGGCGGTTGTTTTGATGGGCTTACTGAGTCTGGCGTCAATATGAATAGAGGTTCCGAATCTACTTTGGCCTGGTTAATTAGTGCCATGTCATACAAAATGGCCTCTTATAGTGTCTCAGTATCATGACGTCTATTGTCACAAGATACCCTCAAAACCCTATTCTCACCAAAGATGACATCCCATATGAAGTAGAAACCGTTCACAATGCTGCCGTTACTAAATTTCAAGATTCATATATCATGCTATTTAGATCTCACCTTAATTCAGGTCGATCGATTATTGGCATTGCAGATTCTAAAGATGGATTTAAATTTGTACCCCGACCTGAACCCTTTATGGTTCCGGACCCCCAAAGTCCTTTTTATGAATATGAATCATATGGTGTAGAAGACCCTAGAATTACACAAATTGATGACATATATTATATTACTTATAGTGTATATTCTAAGAATGGGGTTCGAATAGCCCTTTCCCAAACCCAAGATTTCTTGACCTGTAAAACCCTTAGCCTGATTACCCCATCTGATTATAGAAATGTGGTTATTTTTCCCGAAAAAGTAAATGGATTATACCTTCGATTGGATCGTCCACACTCTGACATTCATCCTTGGTCCATTTGGATATCTTATTCACCCGACCTTATTTATTGGGGAAACTCCAAACTTGTGATTAGCCCGCTCACATATCATTGGGACGAAATGAAGGTCGGCCCAGGCGCGCCCCCTATTAAGACGGATCATGGCTGGCTCAACATCTATCAT
>JABSQL010000438.1 GCA_013215865.1 Candidatus Margulisiibacteriota bacterium | reverse complement strand
GTAATCACCCCAGCTGATCCCACCCGATGAAGTTTTGCCCGGATGATATTATCTATGGTTCCGCAAATATTAGCGGTTTTAAAATTACCGGGTAAAATGGCGCCTACCGTTGCAGGTCCTAATATTAATTTCCCTTTTGCTTTTGCTGACGCTTTCAATTCTCGTGCTTGTCGTTCTGGAATACCTTCCGCTGCAATGACGATGGTACGAATACTGGGAAAAGAGAAGGCATTTTTTGTAACTTCATATGCAGATCTAAAAGACGCAAAATTGAGGAATACCTCTGCATTAGGATGACAGGCAACACAATCTTCCAATGTTCGATACATAGGGATTCTAATTTCTTCACTTCCAAAGAAAAAAGGATGAAATTTTGCGCCGCTTCTTGGGTTAACTATGGCACTGACTGAAGGTATCTTTCGACGACAAACGAAGTCATAGTCTAACATTCGTTGAATGGCTTTTTTATCGTTGTTCCAAAAAATAGCTTGTGATGTTTGCGTAAATAATTGTTTCATGGGGATCTCCTTAGTTTTTTAAAGCCAAATGAACAATTTCTGTTAGATGGGTTTCCGGTCCATGGACGTCTATCCATAGTCCCATTTCTTTTGCAGATTTCTCAATATTATCAAGGCCAATTCGATAGTTTGGCCCCCCTCGTCGTACATATATTCTGACCCCAACAGCTTTCATTTCTTCATTATATTTCTTGAACGCTTTAATGATACCTTCAAATGTTTTGGCTACATCCGTAAAATTGGCTATGGCTCCCCCAATAATCAATATTTTATCTCTTTCCTTCGCATCTTTTTTTCGGGTCATTAGGTCTATTATTGTACTTGCATAGGTATATGTTTCATCGGTAGTGGGGTTACCTGAATATTCACCATAATTCGCAAGCTCATCCACACCTGTGAGATCTGCAATCGTATCTGCATATACGACAGAAGCACCGCCGCCTGCAACAAGGGTCCAAATACGGGCATCGGGATTCAAAACGGTTAATTTCAAGCTGGCGCTGGAATTCTCATCGACAGTCTTAATCATTTTTTCTTCTTTGGAGGCAGGTTTTAGTCCAAAAGGCGTGGGGAATTCAAGGTTCCCCCATTTGTCTGACATCAGAAACCCGGCTGTATCATCCACTCTGGCGACAAGATCTAAAAAGAAAAGTTGATTGTTTCGAAAAACAAATGGATTCAACTCTAAATATGAAAAATGAAATAATTTGAAAAACATATAAAATCGCGCTGCAAACTCTGCAATTCTGCCAATTGCCGCAATTCCAGCTGGTATTTTACTGCCAATATGGGCTGCTAACTCATCAAATTCAAGGTGCAATGGTATTTCTATTTGGATGACTTTGTCCCAAGATTTTTCAATGTCGATGCCACCACTTATTGAGAAATACAATACATCAGAGTCGTCTTCTGAAGAGGCACATAGATAAAACTCTTCGTCTTTTGTGTGTGAAACAAATGGTTCTACAATGAAATGGGTGAGTTTTCCGGTCTCTCCGCTATTTAATGTTATGGGCTTTTTAGAGTGAGATTTTACCCATTTATCGGCCAAATCAAGCGTAATGTCACCGGGTTGTTGTGATTTCAGATAAACCAAATCATGAAGGCCCCTTTTCCCAAATAACATATCTGGCTTTACCACCAACGGTTGAGAGCGAAGCCATTCAATTCGATTAGAAAGGGTTTTCAAAGATTGGGAAGAGGGTAACAGTACCATTTTTATGTCGTGCTTAAATCCGGGAAAGTGGGTTTCCCAATGATCCAATAACAGACGTTTGCCATCACACTCCCTGATGGATCGTTGTGCCATTGGGGTATTGTAGCACTTCACTATTACCACTACAATTACCAGGTATGGCCACTGAAGAACCGTCTATCCCTATCTTTATCATCAGCTCAAATCGCAAAACTGTTTTAGAGGAGGCACTTAAATCCTATGAGGCCTGTATTAAGACCCCGTTTCATGTGGTTATTCATGATAATGCATCCAAATGTCCTTCTGTGGTTACCTACCTGAAAGAACTAGAATCACAAGGTATCACCGTTTATTGGAGTCAGGGGACGAGACTTTTGGATGTTCGGCCTACTATCACAGATTATTTAGCCAAATACCCTTCACCCTATTACGTCGTTACAGATCCTGATATCGCTTTGGATGAAGTGAATGGAGATATCCTTTTATTTTATATGGAATTGCTGGATCGGTTTCCCAAGTTGAATGTGGTGGGACCCATGTTACGAATAGATGACATACCAGACCATTATCCGTTGAAGAGAGAAGTTTTACGAAGCCATACCCGACAATTTTGGCGAAAAAAGCCCAAGGCCATTGCGTTCAATGGATTGCTGTATCAATATCAAACGGCGTACATCGACTCTACATTTGGATTATATCGAGGTGATTTTCCTTTCAAGAATCATAACTGGGGGATACGGACCTACGCGCCTTATGCGGCACGGCATTTGGACTGGTATTTGGATCCCAAGAATTTAGCGGTAGATCAGGCCTATTATTTAGAGCATGCCAATTCATTGAGTCATTGGGGAGCTGGCCAATTCTTTAAAGATACAGTTACATTTACGAAACCTTCTTCTGTATGGAAAAAAATCCTTCACAAAATACGGCCCCCTCTATAAACTTTACACCATGACCATTTTATCTTTATTCTCATCATTTTACCCAAAAATACGTCGCCTCAAGAGGTTTAAAATTGAAGGACTTGAGAATAAGCCAGAAGCACCCCAAGTGTTAAGAGAAGGGTGTCAGGCATTGGAGAAGATGAATATTCCCTATTGGCTGGCGTCTGGAACCTTATTGGGTATTCATCGAAATAAGGCATTTATCCCCCACGACACTGATATTGACGTTGAAGTGTTTACTCCAAAATCATTTGACGAGATTGTGAATGGGATACCCTTTGAACCTATTCAAGTAATGGAACGGCGGGGAAAGCTGATGCAAATTGCGTTTATGGGACCGAATAATATTATTTTTGATATTTATTTCTATCATGAGTATGGTCCGAATCTATTAAATTTCAATGAATGGGGAATTTTTCACTATCCCAAATCGATGATAGATAGGTTAACGACTCTGGAATTTCAGGGGACTACCTACCCTGTGCCGGATCCTGACCCCTATTGTGCGTTTCGGTATGGGTCTGATTGGCAGACCCCAAAAACGTACAAAGGCATTTGGGCTAATGATGCACCGAATTTGGTTCGCTATCATCATTTTCGGAAGATTAGGGCGCTATGTTCATGAATAAGGAGACAGAGCAGATTTTCAGACTCAATGAGTAGTTACCGTCGCTAATGATTTTTCCATACTTACCGCTACTAACAGCCTTTCTTCACAAGTTGGATTTGGCGGACTACGGTGTAATGTATTTCCTGGTCCAATAAAGGCGTGTCCAGGGTTCAATTGTAATAATACAACTTTATTTTTTTCATCTTCCATAAAATCAAGTTGAAGGTTTCTTCCTGCTTCTTCTATTATTTCATCAATTTTTATGTTTCCTGACACATGTCTAATGAATATTTTTTCAACATCAGAACTAAGTTCACTATTAATGCTTGGGCTTGGTAAAAATATATATTCAAGACATGAGTCTGCTTTACCATCACTTGTGAAGGTGATGGTTAGAAGCCTTCTAAAATCAGTCCTGAATAAAATATCATCTTTATGGAATCTTCCTGATTCGGCAAATTCACTCATTGGCTTTTCTGGGAAGGAACTAGAGTGGTAAAAAATTGTTTTATGCTGCTCGGGCGTATAACACCCTTCTGGATGTTCAATAGTTGATAAGCGGTTCTGAATACTTTGTAGGAAATCTACATTCTCATCCGGAATTTCAAATATCTCTTCCTTAATCTTCCATTTAAATTTTCCAATAGGAATAATTCTTGCATATTTCTTGGGATCTTTGTATTTTAAGTCAAATACTCTTGTATATACATTCCAAGAAATATGTTTTTCAAGAAATAATTTATAACTTTCATCAGTATGTATCCCCATAATAAGCATAATTTTTTCCCTTAACAAACATGCTTTATGCTTAATTTCTGACATTTTAGTGGTTTTCTTTAATTTTTCATCATATCTATAGCTATTTTCTGTTTTATTGGGGTGAACCAGGAATTTTATAAAATATTTTTCGAATTCCTTCTGTTTGGCTATTATTTCATCAGTAACAAGATTAACCTCAGTTACAGATCTAGGGTCAGGTTTTCCAGCAGAAATAATCTTATATTGAATAATTATCTTACGCATATTTGTCATCATCAAAAAAGAATACAGGAAATTTAATGGTTTGTAAATTTAATTTATTTCACTACATTTAATCCTTAGAACTGGGTGTGCCTTGACATAAAACCCGTTTTATAACTTTCATAATATGTCCTTATTCGCTGTATTGGTTCAGGTAGTATATTTGGAAAGGCATTACAAAACACTTGAAAAGTATCAACAGTCATACTCCATTTGCCGGTTGTGTCTATAAAACCAACAGCTTCAAAATCGTCCGTCGGATTACCGGTGTACGTAGGACCATATATGTCTTTTACCAAATCTATCAATGCTTGAGAAGGGGTATCTTCATAAACAAGATTACCTGCTGCTAAAGCTCTTTTACAGTGGTTGAAAAAAAGCATGGCCTCACTTGGATTATTACTACTCACTATCTTCTTATTCATCTCACATTTACCTCCTCATAATATTAAGAATAATTACATCTATTTTTGGGATTGCTAAAACAATATAGCATATAATCTCTTGTGAAATAATAATACCAAAGAAAGCTCGACCATAAGAGGGCATTTTGAGTAGCAGCGCGTTTTTCTTCTGAATCGAGCAAGGTAATGCCGAACATTGGCATTGAGGC
>JABSQL010000437.1 GCA_013215865.1 Candidatus Margulisiibacteriota bacterium | reverse complement strand
CGTATCCCCTAAATCATGGAGGGCATCCGAAAGAATGGCCATGCTGTTGGTGAGCACGCCACCTACCAACTCCAAAATGGTAAAGGTGAGATTTAATATAAATGCAAGACGAAGGTTTGTTTGCGGGGCATGTTGATGCATACTATCAATATTCTACACCATTTGCTTTACAAATTTCCTGAATCGCTTTTACATAATCCGGATCTCCGTTATGTTTGAATCTCCGAAATGCATCTCTTATTTCTTTATCTGTGATCTCCCTTTGACCTTCCGATTTTATCACATAACGAATAAAAAAATTCTTAATGAGTGGCCGCCCCACAAGTGATTTTCCGTTTTTCGTGTCAAGAGTGTACTGCAAATAACACTCATACGCACTATCAGCCAATGGTGGGTCACTATATGTTCCCGATTCTTTATCCCAAGATGTATACAATAGGCGTTTCATTTTTTCTCTCGCATCTGCTATGCCTTCTTCATCTGTCTTGAAATTTCCAAATATATCAAGCTCAATTACTGTACTAACTTCTCGTAAGTAAGGGTCTACATCACTCTTCTTATTGGTCGTCGAAAGCATCACAAAAAATGCGGGCACTGTGTGATTACCTCCCTTTAACTGTAGTTTACTTCTTTCAATGATAGCTGCTAGAGATTTTTGATCATCCCTTTTTAATTTATCTATATTTTCAAATGAACTACTGACTGAATTAAAAATTGAATCTCCAGAGGTAATTCTCTTTTGGGGGTTCTCTTCATCATGATGAAATTTTACCAGTAAACCTCCATCAACAGCTCTACTTCCACAAATCCATGGATCGTCAATTTTACTGTCACTTTTTAACAGACCTTGGAAAGCCCGATCGAAAAAAGTGGGCAACAAGTAAAGATACTTGTAAGGGAAATAGGTCAACTGAGCAAAAATTCCTGCAGCTGCAAATTCTATTCTCGTACTGTACCAACTACTACTTTCAGGTTCACCCTCCCCTTCCTTAAACGCTTTCTCACACATCATACTCGTAACAACCAAGCTCAATAACGTCACAGGAATTGAAAGTTCAGCCAAAAATACCCCCATCCAAAGGCACTTTCTCATAAAACTTTCCTTATCCATTTCTTCTTCACAGGACACTATGTTAATTTTAAAGCTATCATTTCCTTTACGGCTGACAATGATGCCAGGTAGATGGATCCCGCGTTTTGTTAACTCTTCTTGAATATACTTTAAAGAAATATCTCTGTAGGTTGACTTACCCAATCCAACTTTACCAGAAAAAATAATACTTAGGGGTTTTGGCAATAGCGCAATTGATTTTTCATCACTGGTATACCAAATTTCATATTGGTTGATGAATTTATCTAATAAAGGTTTAATTTTTTCACCTACCTCTCCTCTGAAGATTAGTTTTTCCTCACATAGTGTTTTGAAATCTCTTGTATGATTACTGGCCCTTTTTCTTCTAAGATCTGGGGACATCTTTCTTTCGATATCGCCGTCATATTTAGAATCATCTAACTCCAAATCAATTAAAAATTCTGATCGTAATTCATCTATGGTAATACTATGTCTCTTGCTATCATAAAATTTTTCTAGTTTCACACGTAATGCATTATAAAATTCGCCCAATAATCGACCCTCTAGTTTGGCAATCTGAGCTTCAAGAAGCTCAATTAACCACTCTTCAGCATCTGGTTTAAAACCAATTCTATGAGAAATCACCCATTTGTTAAGTTTAGATCTCAACACTTTTGTTTTCCATGCGTTGACGTGATATTCAAGGACATTATCATCACTTAACATGTCTTCAAAGCTACACATGGGATGTTTAAAATGTGATATCACTATTTCTTCCAGGGCATCATCCCATAAAAATATATTTTCATCCCCTGACAATCTAACTGTAAACGCCATTAAACCTTTCTGGAACTCTTGGCTGAAATGTTGAATTTGAGGGCATTTTTCTACCAAGCTTCGACTTAAAGTGCTCAATTCATCTATTGGGTGCAATATACTCACTGACAAAAGATGAGAGCGGCCGCTAAACCATAGCTCTGACACATTTGTATATGATCTCGCTGAACCTATAAGAAGGCTCCAAACCTCATACTTAACATCTGTATTATTTTCCAAACTCAGCTTCATTTCAGACACAGCAGATTCAAGGGTCTGATCACTATGTCCCCCTATCCTCCCTACATCCAGGGTATTTAATTGACGGAATAAAAACAAACCAGGAACGAGGTTACCTTTATCACTTACATACCCTTTCAGAAGTTGGCATTTCAATGGTTCTGAATTCACAAATTCTTGCAGACCATTTTCTGTATTCAAAAGATTTACAATAACAGGAGATTTTCTCCTATTCTTTAAATAAAAATGAAGCAGAAATAATCCAAGCATACTAATTGGAAGCAAAAAGAAATTTTTAAATGTAAAAACCAGCAGACCACTTTCAAAATCTTCGCTCAAAGCGGCTCCCTTTTGCTCACAGCTTGATAGGTTCTCAAAACCTGGTATAGGTTGAGTCCTGTCAGTATGGTCCGATATCAAATAAGCACCCACACCCATAAAAGTGATTGTTGGAAGCGCTTCCATCACCCAATCCTTTGCTTTTTGAGTAAACGCCATCCATTGGGTCTTAGCATGTGATTGGTAGGTCACTTCCTTGCCCTCTATCTTTATATCTGGAATATCGATATCTTTTAACGCTTTATGAATCACTTTTTGGATGGCTTTAGAAATGTCCCTACTCCCACAACCAGAAGGGCCCACAAAAATAACACAAGGCAGCTGCTCTTTTGGCGGTTCTTTGTCTTCTGAATGTCCTAAATATATGTCGCTCCTGTCTTTCACCCCTCGTATAAATTCACGTATCTCCTTAAATAATATTTTCTTTTGATCCTTAGCAATGAGTACACCCTCAAATTCTTCATCAAATATCTCTTTTAAAGGTCGCTTTTTCTCAGAAATTTCAGGCTCTCTCTCTGTGAAACACCAACTCTTCAGCCAATCAACAATACGGCCGCAACAACCTCGGGATTTTTTTTTCTGGGGACTTGCTTCTACTTCGAAACCCCCCTCTTCATCTGGCAAGTTTGTTTTTACACTAATTTCTGAAGAAAACTCATAAGAACGGTCTAAAAAACAGGAAGAAGATACTATTTTTTTCATATGTTACACCCTGCCCCTATTTTTTCCTGTTAACGAACTGGTTCTAATTCTTTTTGAGGTACACGTGCCTTTAAACCCAAAACTTTCATCAGCTCATGATCTGCGTCCCAAGATGGGTTCTCCGTTGTTAACAATTTTTCGCCTGTAAAAATAGAGTTCGCACCCGCCATAAAAGCCAACGCCTGCGCCTCTCTCCCAATCGTCAATCTACCAGCACTGAGCCTCACCATCGCTTGAGGCATTAATATTCGCGATAACGCAATCATTCGAATCCATTCAAAATTGTCCACAGGTTCTTGCTTCTCTAACGGTGTTCCTTCAACCGGTACCAATGCATTAATCGGCACACTTTCTGGTTGGGGATCCAAGTGAGATAACGTATACAAAAACTGAATGCGGTCTTCCGTCGTTTCACCTAACCCAACAATTCCGCCACAACACGTTGATATTCCCGCTGCCGCCACATTCTTCAATGTATCTAATCGGTCTTGATATGTTCGGGTATGAATAATGTCCTCATAATGACCTTCTGATGTATCTAAATTATGATTGTATGCCGTTAGCCCCGCTTCTTTAAGGCGTTTGGCTTGATCGAGGGATAACATACCCAATGTACAGCAAGCTTCTAAACCCAACCCCCGTACTCCGCGTACCATTTTCAGAATGGACTCAAAGTCTTCATTATCTTTTACTTCCCGCCATGCAGCACCCATACAAAATCGGGTAGAGCCTTCTTCTTTTGCCTGTTTGGCATCACGTATCACCGAATCTACATCCGACATCTTCTGGCGCTCCACATCTGTCTGATAACGGGCTGCTTGTGGACAGTACGCACAATCTTCCGGACAACCGCCGGTTTTGACACTCCGTAATGTACACAACTGAATTTCATTGGAATTATGATGGGCGCGATGTACCTTTGCAGCCTCAAATACCACATCTAAAAGGGGCTTTTCGTACATATTTCTAATGTCTTCAATAGACCATCTCTGTTCACTCATCATTAGTTCTTCAAATATAGTGTATTACTTTTAATTAACAAGCATTTCATTTGGGGAAACACTCAAAGCACTATATGATGAAGAGTATGGAACCCATCATTTTGCGATTCGAATGCCCGGATCAACCCGGAATCATTGCCACTCTCTCAACATTTCTTTTCAAAAAAGGGGCCAATATATTAGATGTTGATCAACACTCAACATTGGAAGAAAAGGGCCGTTTCTTTTGCCGCATTGTATTTTGCTTTAAAGAAAAGGGCATCTCTCTAACAAAATTAGAAACATCTTTTAAAAAGGCTATGTCACCGTTCAAAGCAAACGTTGTCTTTTCCCATCATTCTCAAAAGATGCGCATGGGCATTCTTGCCTCAAAAGAGTCTCATTGCTTGGCTGATTTACTCTATCGATGGCAATCTGGGAACTTGCCCGTAGACATTCCCTTTGTGATCAGCAACCATCCCGATCATCAAAGTATGGTATCTCACTTCCAAGTGCCCTATTACTACATACCAACCACTCAAGAAAATAAAAAAGAAGCAGAGATTCTAGATGTGGTTAAACATAACACCGACTTCCTTGTATTGGCTCGGTACATGCAAATTCTCTCGAAATCTTTTTTAAGTGCCTATGGAAAAGACATCATCAATATTCACCATAGCTTTCTACCCTCATTTCCAGGCGCCAATCCCTATAAACAAGCCTTTGATAGAGGGGTTAAAATCATCGGGGCCACTGCACATTTTGTGACAAGTGAGTTAGATGCGGGACCCATTATTTCCCAAGAAGTAACGGCCATTTCTCATCGAGATTCATCCCATCATATTAAAAAAACGGGTCAACATACGGAAACCTTGGCTCTATGGCGGGCCGTCGATAAATATGTATCTCATCATATTATACGAATCAAAAACAAAACCATCGTTTTCTAGGGTGTGATATCTTTATCCTCTTTTAAGGGGGGATCTTTCTTTTTCTCTTTATTTTTAATATCGTACATCGAAATTCCTTGGGTATAGTCTACCTCAATTGGGTCTGTAATTTCTCGAAGAGAATACACGGTGTCTCTAATGCTATTGGCTGCCTTATTGGCAATATTGATATATTTTACCAACAATTTATCTTCCACCAACTCATTTAATTTTTGGCAGGCAACATACATTGCCGTTAACGGGGAATTAAGTTCATGATTAATACTCACAACCAAACGCATAATGCCAGCTATTTTCTCTCCCCGTCTATGCTGATCTTGCAACATTTCAAACTCTACGATTCTCTTATTCATATAGTTTGTAAATATGATGGCGATAACAATGGTTAACCCTGTTCCTAATATTAATGTAATAATAATAATTCTGCGCAAAATTTGAAGTGTACTGGTTATTTTAGAAATCGCTTGATTTAATGCCTTCACTTCCAAGAATTTAAGAGAATAGGTGGCTTGCTCAAATCGGTCTTGGGTTTTACGAAACTCTTTCCTAAGTTCTCGGTTCTTTTTATGATTCCCCGCTTGAACATGGTCCACCATATTATCACCAATGGTGAGGAGTGACGTCAGTTGATTCTGAAGTATTTGTATGGCCCCAAAATCATATGGTTGTGAAAGACCTCTTAACAATGTTGTATTTGCATTAAGTTCACGAATCAGCTCATTCCGAGTCTCTTCTTCTGCCGCTAACAATACATTTGCTTCATAGCTTTGAAGTAAATATTGCCGCATCAATTTATGGGCCGCATAATTCGTTTCAACCGAAAATAATGCTTTTTGAAAGGTGTTTTCCTTGAGGTCTACCGCTAACTTCTCGATTTCATACTGTTTTGAGATAATAAATATAAGTACAGTGGCAAATCCCACTATTAGGAGAAATAAACATATGAGTATGGGCTTCTTTATCTCCATGGTTATCTATGGATCAGTATACCACCTGAGTCACCTGAATTTATAAAAAAACTATCCGCAATACGCGCCGTTCGATGCAGATGTCACCAATTTGGCATATTTGGCCAATACCCCTTTGGTATATTTTGAAACCGGTTTTTTCCATTTTGATAATCGATCTTGAATCTCCTTCTTAGATAAATCTATTGCCACTTCCTTCGTTTCAGCGCTGATGGTTATTTGGTCACCATCTTCAACAATCGCAAGAGGACCTCCTTCAGATGCTTCAGGGGTAATATGCCCCACCACAAACCCATGAGTACCGCCTGAAAATCGTCCATCGGTGATTAACGCCACATCCGTACCCAAACCTCTTCCCATAATGGCACTGGTGGGAGACAGCATCTCACGCATACCAGGCCCTCCTTTGGGACCTTCATATCGAATCACAATGACATCACCTGCTTTGACTTTTCCGTCTAATATACTGGCTAATGCGGCCTCTTCAGATTCAAATACTCGGGCACTCCCTGAAAAAGTATTCCCTTCTTTTCCAGATATCTTGGCAACAGCACCACCCGGGGCTAAATTCCCATAACATATGACCAAATGACTCTCTTTTTTGATGGGATGATAAAGGTCATAAATAACATCCTGCCCATCTGGATATGGGGCCACATCTTTCAGATTTTCCGAAAGGGTTCGACCCGTAACGGTCATACAGTCTCCATGTAACAATCCATTGTCTAATAGATGCTTCATTAGAGGGGTTACACCGCCAATTTCTACCAGTTTTGACATGGTATGTTTTCCAGACGGCTTTAGGTCTGCTAGAACGGGCACTCTTTTTCCAATTCGGGTAAAATCATCTAACGATAAATCTACATCTATTGTTCTAGACATGGCCAATAAATGAAGCACCGCATTTGTAGACCCCCCCAAAGCAATGACCACAGTAATGGCATTTTCAAAGGCTTTTTTTGTCATAATATCTTTTGGCGTAATTCCTTTTTCCAATAAATTTAAAACGGCTGCGCCTGCTCTTTTACAATCTAATTTCTTAGCATCTGATATCGCTAACTGCGCCGAACTATTCGAAAGGCTCATTCCCATTGCTTCAATGGCACAGGCCATCGTGTTTGCTGTAT
>JABSQL010000436.1 GCA_013215865.1 Candidatus Margulisiibacteriota bacterium | reverse complement strand
GCCTCAATGCCAATGTTCGGCATTACCTTGCTCGATTCAGAAGAAAAACGCGCTGCTACTCAAAATGCCCTCTTATGGTCGAGCTTTCTTTGGTATTATTATTTCACAAGAGATTATATGCTATATTGTTTTAGCAATCCCCAAAAAAGATGTTGCTGAAATATTAGATGTTTCAAATATCGAAACCTAAGTAAGTTATTATCCAGCCAAATGAACCCTTTTATAGTCATAGATACGAATATTATCATTAGTTCATTATTAATTCCAAAATCTATACCAGATCAAGCGTACACATCTTCATTCACATCTTCTTTTGAACAAGTAACATAAGCTCATCTGGACTTAAGCCAAACCCTTTGGCAAAACAATAGAAGAGCCCAACTGTAATGTTTTTAGCGCCCCTTTCAACTTTTTGAACAGTACGCCAATGGATATCAGACACGGCTGCTAATTTTTCTTGCGTCAGATTGTGTTGTTGCCGCAGCTCCTTAATGGTCATCGAAATCGCATTAAGAAATTTGATATTCGGTACAAATTGCTTTACAACTTTAGTCATCTTTATGAATAGAATATCTAAATTAATACTTTAAAAGTACGACCGAATGGGTGTATACTCTATGTTTGGGGGGCAAATAAGTATACAGAAATTTATCTGGAGGTACACATGGAAAGAAAACAGATACTGGTTGTGGACGATGACATTCTTATTCAAGAAATGCTGATAATTTGCTTAGATGACTTTGAGATAGTTACCGCAAATAACGGAAAAAAGGGAATGGCGCTAGTCCACCCAAATAGCCAGTTTGACTGCATATTAACCGATTATCAAATGCCTGAAATGAACGGCATCGAATTCTTAAAGCACTGCAAAATTACAGTACCTAACATTCCCATCATCATGATGAGTGGGGTAAACGACATTAAGAAAATAGCAATTTCTAATGGAGCCTGTGCTTTTATCAATAAACCATTTTATCCTGAAATATTGTTGAATGAACTTGACCATCTTTTTTCATTGGAGATTAATAAACGTTAAGAAGGCATATCTCAATTCTATGCTTTATGGGTGTTTTGAGCCTTTTATAAAATCGTCCTTAACTATTTTATTGCTTTTTAGAATTTAACTCCGTTTGAAATTCTTCAATTTTAAATGCCTCTTCCACTGACATGCCATTCACATAGGAACTTTTATAGATTTCCATTCTCATACTTTGGTTAAATTTTGATTGCACTACAAGTGCTCTTAAAGAACGTGAATAAATATTGATAACTTCTAAAGATTGAAGTGCATATTGATTTTTGTTAACCAAGCGAAGCACTTCTTCATACTCATGATTTTTATACAACACTTGCAGTTTATCTGCATCAAGCTTTTGATACTTGGTTGAATACGGTCGCCTTCTCATATACTGCATTCCTCTGAGTCTGGAGAAAATACCAGTTCTACCCAAAAGAGCTTTTCCCATATTCACATTTCCTAACATACTTAGATGAGTATAACATAGTAAATGGATAATTTTACTCAACTATGGGCCATAAAAAGAGAAAGGCCTCAATGAAGAGGCCTTTCTCAAGGGAAAATAAAGGATGGACCATTAGTATGCCGGACAGATGGGGTTCTGTCAATGAACTAAATTCCTGATACTCTTTATTGGTTTTTAAAATCCAACCCTTTCGGATTTCCAACCGTATAAATTTCATATGAATTCTCCCAAACAGAAGGAAGGTGTGATAATTCATCGTATTCCTTTCTCAACTTTCTGGACGAAACTTCTTTTAACTCTTCTACATGGTCATGAATATTGGTTTTTGGACTCATATCCAACACAATCCTAACCTCATTTATAGATATATTAAGATATTGGAGTGTGTGTCCGAATTCTTTAACAAGTTCGGCAATGACTCTATGACTTTCTTGTTCTATGCCTTTTATGAGAATTTCTTTTTTCAGACTTGTAGCCCAAGTAACCAAATAGGTACACTTTGTGACATAGTTTTCCCCTTTATGGCTGTGCGATACTGGTAAATCTATCACTAAATTATCCAAAATAAGCGACCTTCTTACTTTTTTATACAGATCATAATCGTCTTTTAATCGTTCGATAAGGGCTTCTTCGTAAAACGCCCCTTCTTCCTCCTCTGTCAGCTCAAATATATCTGCTAATTTTTTGCAAATGGAATATTGTGGCGGTGTGTATCCCTGATTTTCTACCTTACGTATGTACCCATCTGTTTTCTCTAAATATTTTGCGATACCAAGCTTAGTCAAGTTTTGCCTTAACCTGTATTTTTTAAAAAGGTCATTGAATGCCATCTATTTCCCTATCTCTCTATTTTTATTTTCTTCGCTTTTTAACATACCCATAACCTACTTTTATTTCCCTCGATTGTTGAATTATAAGTGATTAAGAGAAATTTTTAAACTCTTAAATAAAATTCTTACTCCAAAGTGAAAATATCTGAAATTTGATAAAGGTATTCTCAAGAAAGGGGTATGAACTTGACAAGGATGTGGGTTGTTGATAACTTGAGACTAAGTCTTAGTCTCAATAAGGAATGCGTAATTATCATGAAGAAACCTATATTATTATCAAGTCTTCGCACCAAAGAGGACATGGAAATTGTTGACATTGACACCAATGAATCATCAAAGAACCGGTTATTTTCCCTTGGGTTTGTACCAGGAACCGTGGTCTCTTATGTTACAAAAACCGCATTCGGGGGACCCATTGCCTTTTTGATTCAGGGCTGTAGGATGGCCATTCGCAAACAAGATGCGGACTGTATTTTAGTCAAACCTATCTGAACACATGTTTGCCTCTAAGGTGGCTACGAAAGCCCCGCCATTAACCATTGTATTAACCGGGTTTCCCAATGCAGGTAAAACCAGTTTATTTAATGCCATCAGTGGTCAAACCCAAAAAACCGTTAACTATCCTGGCTCAACAGTCTCTTTGAATCACACCCAAAAAACCGGCCCCGACAGCACATACAACCTCATAGACACGCCCGGCATTACTTCATTAAAGGGACAGTCCCCAGACGAAAACATTACGCTACAATCTATATTGAAAGGGCCTTCTGATGTCATTTTATATGTTGTTGATACGACTCAATTTACCCGGCAAATACCTTTAGCCAAACAGTTAGCTCGAATGGGATTTCGAATCGTACTGGCCCTATCAAAGCAAGATATCATGCAGAAACAACAGTCACATGTTGATATAGAAAAATTGGCCTTTGACATGTCTATACCTGTGTTTATTTTTAATGGCCAAACCGGGGAGGGTATTCAGGATATAACATCACACATTAATGCTCTAGAAATAGAGAAAAGCCCCAAGAAAATCAGAATTGATGCCGATCAATCTTTTCATGTAAAAGATGATTTTAAGTGGGCGAAAACGTATATAAAAAGTGAAAAGAAAACCACCCCTATTGAATGGGACCAGTGGATACTTCACCCCATTTTGGGGCCCCTTATTTTTATTACCATCATGAGCACATTTTTCTTTTTAATCTTTTTTGTCTCTGCGCCTCTTATCAATATTGTAGATACGTTTATTGGAAATGTGATTGATGGTATAAATCACCTATTACCCGCATCTTGGGTAACCGCCTGGCTCACAGATGGACTCATTGCGGGCATTGGGGCGGTGTTGGTATTTGTGCCTCAAATTCTACTCTTATTTGCAGCGTTGGGAGTGATGGAAGAAAGCGGGTATCTGGCAAGGGGGGCCGTATTGGTAGATAAACCCCTTACAAAGCTGGGTATGAGCGGTAAAAGCTTTGTGCCCCTATTATCTGGATGTGCTTGTGCCATACCCGCTATGATGGCTGCCAGAACCATTCCTAGTAAAAGAGAACGATTGGT
>JABSQL010000435.1 GCA_013215865.1 Candidatus Margulisiibacteriota bacterium | reverse complement strand
TTGGGGTGTGTTCATACTCATGTGTGACTTTCATATCACTATATTTTTTGACTCTTGCCACAACTTCAGAGGTATATAAGGTTCTAAATTCCCGAATCGCCTTAGAAAATAAAGTGGCATCCTCTACTGCAGCCGACTCAAATAATGCGGGTGTGATTCGATATAATGGGTATATTGACACTATTAGGGCCAATACTAAAAATAAAATAAGGACGACAACTGGTTTATTTAAACAATATTGAAAACAAGTCCGAAGTGAGTTTTTCACACTTGACAACAAAGTGTCATTATTATCTTGCGACATTATTTTAATGGTACCACTATATATAGGCCCAGGCTATTTCCAAAAAACATCTTATGGAATATAATCTATGCTCTGCTTGGGCCTGTAGCTCAGTTGGTTAGAGCGCACCCCTGATAAGGGTGAGGTCACCGGTTCAACTCCAGTCAGGCCCACCAAACAGAAACTTTGATGCCTCGTTTCCGGGATAAATAATCCTTTGAGGAACCACATATTATCATCCTGCTTTTTCATCAGATAGACTTGACCACATACCATTTTGTGGCATATATGGTTTGTCTTTAGTTTGAAAATAATTCAGACACTCAATGATTTGTCTTGGATGCTTCCCTTTATGCAATAAGGCAACCATGGCCATTGTTTTCTCATGATCTCTCTTGTTTTTTCTTAAAAGAGTTTGCATATCCGCTTGTTTTTTGCTCATAATTAACTGTTGTTTTTTGAGAAGATAAGCATCCCAGGAAAGACCAGATTTTCTCTTGGCATTTGTATCACCCATTTCTTTGCCATGTCTGTCATTTTTACTAGGTAAAAAGCCTTCCCTCATCAAGTCATCCGCAAACAATACCATCTGAAAACTTCCTGGATCATCCCGACGTGCGGTTCTCCCTCTAATCTGAACATCTTCAGCCACCGTATCAGGCATTTTAGTGAGAATAATATGGACGCCACCATTTCTTTGGACACCACCATCAAAACATACAAAATCAGTGCCTCTTCCATATGCCATCGTCAAAAGCGTAATAACGCAACCTCTTGTGGCCCTAGCTATAACGGCATCTCGTTGAGAATGCCCTAATTGCTCATCAAGTACTTGAGGTACATCATAGCTTGGATGATTAACAGGTTTTAGCCTGAGTTGCACTTGAAAGTTTCTAATCGCATCTGCATCTTCAAGAATTACAAAACAAGGACGACCCTCACTTATTGTTCGATGAATTTTACTCTTTACAGCATCAAACCACTCCTCATTTCTTTCACCCTCAATCACTTCAGTCGGTATCACCCTCAACGCTTGTCTGTTTTTAAAGGTTGGTGGGATATAAGAGTGCCTGGTAAATCCTATCTTGGACAATGTGGCCTTTTCACCATCACTAAGACTTTTTATAGTCGCACTTAACCCAAAGATAAGTTTGTAGAAATTAGGAAGCTCAGAGTATAGCAAACTACCCACGCTTAAACTGATACCAACATTCTGATTTATATGTTCTTCCGTTGTTATATTGCCTTTTTCCCGGTGATGTAAAAAAGCAAAGGCTGTTTTATATCCATATGACGTATTAAAAGATTCGCTATTTGTTGCTTGATCCGCATAGCCAATATTGTTGTTTTTACAAATACATTCATGCCTAGGTTTTCTGCCAACGGGAAAATCTTTCACATCATGTAGCATCTCAAGAATATGAAAAGAAAGTAAATCTTTGATTTTAGGGTACTCTACTTTCAAATCACGAACGCATGCTAACCTCATAATCTCTTCAACATGATGCCTAGCGTTTCCTCTACTGAATCTAGCACGGTTATTCCAAATATTTCGGACCAAATCCTGGGCTGATTTTGTACTTATGGTTGATGCCGGATAGTAAAGTTGTCCATAAAAATCATCTTCAAATAATATGTCAACTTCATCAATAATCAATGTAATATCTTGGGGCTTAGGTTTAAAAGCCGTTTGTTTTTCACCCTTTAAAAAAGAGGTTGCAAGGTTTCGAGGTGACCCAACATATAGCCTTAACACTCTATTAAATAAATCATTTATCGAGAGGTAAGAAATCATACCTTGCACCCCAAATGATTTGAATAGATTTTCAAAGGCATGTTCGTCCCGTTTGGAAAGGTGTGAGCTATAGCACACAACATCACATCCACGTCCTAACAAAGCCAAAAAAGTAGATACAACACCTAAAGTAATAGATTTCCCCTCTCCCGTTCCAACTTGAGCAAGATGATTTTCTGTAGACCCTCTTTCATCAACACCAAGCATTCTTAGAATGGTGAGTATCTGGGTATTAAGGGGTTGCCATACCTTGTCAGTATCTCCTTTAAACAGTCTTTTCTCAGCATCAAGATAACTAATCTGAGCAAATATACATCCCAACAGTTTGCCTGTTAGTAGTGGGTTCTTCGAAAAATCATTGCGAGACTTTTTTAATCTTACAGCAGTGTCGAAAGCCTGGCTTAAAATGTCTTGCTTGTTGAATGTATCTTTTTCCTGAGTAATCGCCCGCAAATATCCCTGATATACTTCCATTAAAGTATGATAAACGTCCTGCAATACACCTTCATCATGAGCGGTGGGAAAACACCTTAATTCTGTCAATGCCCGGTCATAATCTATATGGTCTACAGGGTTAATAGGGTTATGATTGGGTAAATAATACGCAAGTTCTCTTGCCAAATCACCCAGTACAGGGTCATCATAAAAACTTGTGAGTTGCTCCACTACAACATCCGTATATTCAAAGAAATCATCAAGAATTTCTAAGCGAAGTGTTCGTCTAAATGTGTCTTCCGTTGATAATTCTTTTGATATTGCAAAACATTTAAGGATGCATCTCCCAAAATCGCTTAACAGTTTTTGTTGGTCAGTAGCTTGATCATAATCACCAGGAAATGCACGAATAGCACTCTCTAAAATGCCAATTGAACAGGCATCAAAACGTGATACATGCTTGAATGTACCTAGTTCAATTCCATGCGCTTTCATTGCGGAAAAAAATGCCATTACTTTTTTAAGATTATCTAGATCAAAATTTTCTTCATGTCTAATCTCATTTTCAGCTTCATTTAGAATATTGACTATGTGATCATCAATTGCCTTATTAAAAGGCGTAATGTCAATTGGCAAAATATCACTTCCATTAGAATCAATTCGATTCAACATTGTTTTTTGCGCCGCTAGGGAAGAATAATCATTACTTTTAAGGTACCTTAAAGTCCCATCAGCTTGCATGTTTTCGATTGTTTTGAGCACACGTTTTCTATTTCTTTCGAAATCATCTGTACCGAGTTTTCTTTGTCTCCTGAGCAAGTCAAGAACTTGAATGAATTGAATGTGCTGACGGTCGGCACATAAATCATCAATTTCCTTTGTTATTACCTCTGATTCTTTTATCTTACGCTCATCTTTATTTTTCTTCACATCCTCTTTAGCATCATTATGAATTTCGTCAAACATTTTACCAATTTTCGATCTGCAAGATGTCGTGAACAGCATAATTTCAGCTTGAGTTACATAAGATTGACTCGTTGTGAAAGGATAGCTCAGAGTCACATCATGCTCTATTTCTATCATATTTAAACTATCATTTACCAAGCTTTGAACTTCAGGATTAGCAGTGAGCTCAAGGATACTTCCACTCACCAAATACCTACAAATAGTCTCGCGAAGAATTGTACATGCAAACTCAATATCAGGAATGACATCTGTATTGAATAACATCCAGAACTTACTCTGAAACTGTTCGTAATCGATTAACAGTGGCAGTAAATTACTCAGAATAGTGGCCCAGCGATCTCTTGATGGTCCCTCAGGCAAATTGATGGTCTCGGTAAGATCTATAAAGCTATCATGTGGTTGATGAAATTCTCCGCCTTCTTTTGTCCATTCGTTTATATCCTTGCCCAACTTTATAAGTTTAATTAAATGCTCTTGAACCTGCATACCTTCAATTGATTTATCTAGCTTTAAATTTTTTCTATCACAGAAATATCCAAGCCTCTTTGAGCATATAAGTCTTAGTTTATTTTTAAATGCCCTAAGACTGCTATCCAAAAACGTCTTACGATCATATAGAAGAACCCTAAACTGAAAACAAGCGATAATATTTCTCAGTATTGCGGAAAATTCTTGGCTATGATTATTTAGAGGGCATACATTACCATTTACATATTTATGCCTTCTAAGATCTTCTTCTACCCTTATATTATCTGAATGCCGTGCTAATAAACCTGCACTAGGTAATTTACTTTTTTTTCTTACTTCAAAGAATAGGTCATGAGAATTTAAGTTTATTCCCGATAACACGTGGGGATTTTCTTTTGATAGCGCTTCTACTTCTTTAACAAGATCCACCAATAAACCCTGGGTGTCTTCTGATATTTTTTTATTTATGGCTTCTTGTTGCTCTTGCTCCATCCGTTTAACTACATCCAAGGTGAAAGAATAAAGATCAGATATAACGCTACCTTTAAGAAAACATGTGTCTAGCAAACAAGCGTGTCTTAATTTTGTCATTTTTCTCTTAAGGGAACTTCTGATAGTAGGATCATCAGAAGCAACTGTATGGGTTATATCTCCTGCAAGGCTTTTAGACAGTTCAAGAATCTTTCCCCGGGTTTGCTCGATTAAACGATTCGCTTCTTCATGGCCGATACATTCTAGTGTAGACAAGGTCAAAAATTCCTCAAGTACTTTTTCAAAATCATTACATTCCCAATGTTTCATTATATTCTGGCAAATTGTTTTTGCGATTTTTTCCAACTTCAATTTATCCATGCTATCAAGTGGAATATTAAACAAGCCCTCTGCTTGAGGGATTGGGATAAGAGTGGTTACGTGTCGTATGAGATCTGCTTGACTTCCCTCTGGATCGATAGAAACGATACTTTCTCTGACACCATCTAGTTCCCAACCTCTCCGACCTGCCTGAGTAACAATGGCATTCTTTACTCGATCAATACCCACATTCTCTGGAACATGTGTTGCCCCAATCACAAAATGTCCTCCTCTAGTACATGCATTTAATTGACCAATACCTCCAAAAATAGTGTTCAAGGTATCTATTAACCTTGTAAATATTTCACCATGAGCGGCTTTTAAGGATGAACAGTTGATAAGTATGATGAACCGAATACCCACCGTATTCTCCATAAAGAGTTTGGTTAAAGCCATCGTTCCAATTTTCACTTCAGGACCACGTGTATCAAACATTCCTGGGGTATCACAAATCACAAAATCTGAATTCAAAATAGGATACACATTAGGTATAACTGTAGAGCTGCCACC
>JABSQL010000434.1 GCA_013215865.1 Candidatus Margulisiibacteriota bacterium | reverse complement strand
ACTATGACATGCTACGGCTCGAACAATTTGCCTTTCAATTGGTAATCCCAATGCTGGTTGCTGGATTATGGGTATGGCTTGGACCCCGATTTTCACTCTTCATCGCAAAAAAACAAATAATCCCTATTAGCCAAGAGAATAAATTGCGCGAATCAAATGATGCTGATGCTGCAGTGGAAAGAAAAAGACGAAAAGAAGCTGAATTAGCAACACAAGAAATTGAATCTCAATCAAATAATCTATCGATGAAGGATTTAAAAGAAGATATAAAATCTATTAAAGCTGAAATAAATAGATTTTCTGGGTTAAAAACTAAGAAAGAAGAGGAATTCAATCAAATCAATAAAGAAACAATTGAGTCAAGAAATATCCTGGATACTCTTAATGAGAAAATAGAGCAAAAGGAAATTACACTCCAGGAGTTAGAAAGCGAATCCGCTCAATTACCAATAAATGATCTATCAGCCCTACTAGAAGTCATACAAAACAACGGAAATGCACTTACTCATGGAAACAGAAATCTATCCAGTGGTGCCCATAAACAACTATTGCAAACTGTCGCAACAAATTTTGCAGAAATTAGTAGTAGAGCGCAAACAATCGTAGACAAAGTAAAAGATAACCACAAGAAAATAGTTGATAATACTGCCGATAAAATAACAGAAAGCATTCACAAGATACAGAACCTGGGAACAGCGACTCAATCCCCCGACAATAATCCTGACAAAGAACCGACATAAGATTAAAGCACACAACCTAGGGTGAATTAATGACAACTATACGAGATTGGATAAATACTATTGATTGGAGTAATTCATTTCCTCAAAATGATACCCCAAAGGATTTAGACCCTCCCATCACCAAAGAAGATATTGCGGCTACAGAATTATTTTGTCTTTCAATATTAAGCACTTTCGACCCTCAGGCCGATATAAGATCAAGATTGTCGTTACCCAGCAACAATCTGATCCCTAGTGACTTAACTGGAGCTTCCGTCCACTTCCACCATCCATACACACAAGCAATTATCACTGAATGTATATTTGAAATAGAGCCAAAGGGAAAATCTAAACGAGACCTAGCGCTGTTGGCAGCTGAATATTATCAGCAGTCAATAATTTATTTTTCTCAACAAAGCACCCCAATCGATTATTGGATGAGCACAGTAGATGCCACGGCACGCGCAATGAAATTGTTTCTCAGTCATCAGAAACATGCGGATGATGTTCTTTTGAGTGTTATAGAGTACGCAAAAAGCATCGAGGGTCATAAAAACTACACAATGGTTTTATACAATCTAACCATAGCAATCATGAAAACATTAAAAAAGAAAAAGGCCACTCAGGAAAATATCGATAAATACTTCGGTTATCTTTGGCATCATATCAGTGAAAATAGAAATCATTTAGCAACACTCACAAATGAAATGATCGAACTTGCAAAACTAGCTAAGGTGTCCGACTTTCGTAGTGATTGCGCCGAGATCTTACTCGAACTATCGGGCACTATTGCCACACATGGAAATCCTCTGGTTGCAACAGCAACGTTACACCAAGCAGCAAAGATGGCTCGATCCACAACAGGTAGATTAATGCCGGCATTAATGAGATTCCAAGAAATAATTTACCCTGATACAAAAGACATGCTCAATCCAAAACAGTTTGCAAGTGGAAATATTACGAAAGAAATAGCCCTTCTAGCCCCACTCCATAATGATATGATGAATGCAGGTGATGGTTATCACGCTTTATTCATTCTCGGATCTGTTAATTATTTCCTTCCTGACAAAGATTCTATTGTTCACAATGCTGAATCCATGGGCCCTAGCCTAATGAGTCAAATTGTTCAATTCCAACCGCTAGGAAAACATGGCCCACTAAATATCACCGAAGTTGAATTTCGAATTAAACAATCTACTGATCTATCAATCTACAAACGATCGCTGTTATTCCGAGAGGTTATACTTAAAGGGCAAACACAAATATACTTTACAGCCGATTTACTAACTTCGATTATGGTAGATTCAGAAATAGTACACCAGAGCCAGGAAAAAATACTACATAAAGCTTTTACTCTTTGGCTTCAAGATGATTTCATCCCCTCTAATTTCATGTTAATTCAAATT
>JABSQL010000433.1 GCA_013215865.1 Candidatus Margulisiibacteriota bacterium | reverse complement strand
CTAAAAACACCACTATTCCGATAATTGCATCCGGGGGTGCGGGAAACTGTCAACATATTGTAGATATCTTACAAACCAGTGAAGCGGCTCTCTTGGCCTCACTTCTTCACTTCAAAACCTTAACAATTCCCCAAATTAAACAAGCCGTTAACGCTGCTAACTTACCTATAAGATAACACCCACAATATATAACGTAAAATTTCAATACGATACACTGAAATTATTACGTATTTTGTTCGATATATGTATAGGGGGCAGTAAAAATGAAAAATGTAAACCAAACTTATTTACTTATCGGGCTTGTAATATACGGTACGTTACTACTCACAGGATGTGGATCATCACGAGGTTCTAGTGTACTTCCAAATATGGACAGCACTATTATTCGAGTACCTGTTCAACCCAAAAAAAACAAAAAAGCCCAAACAACGCGCTCAAAAAACCCTTTCAAACAACGCCCTCACTTGATCAAATCGGAAACGGTTACCATCTTATAACCTCGGTTCTTCAGTTCCTGAATAATAATCGGTAACTCTTGGGGAGTGTATCGATGGGTATCGTGGAAGATAATGATAGACCCTGGTTCTACGTTTTCTCCGATATGTTTCACCATATTCTTCTTAGAGGTTTCTTTATCCCAATCCCGTGTGTCTATGGACCATTTAATCACATGTTTGAAATGAGATTTAAGTATAGAAAGATTTTCTGTGCTGACCCTTCCAAAAGGAGGTCGGAAATAAATGGGCTCAATTGATAGGTATTCTTTAAAAATACGATTGCTTTTCTGGATATCTTTTTTGATAGCTGCTTTTGGATACAACGAATAATCAAGATGGGCAAATGAATGGTTACCCACAGTGTGGCCATCGTCCAAAACACGCTTTGCGATATGAGGAAACAGTTCAATCTGTTTGCCAAGCATAAAGAAAGTGGCCTTAATATTTTCTTTTTTTAATATGTTGAGAACGGCTTCTGTATATTGTGGGTGGGGACCATCATCAAAAGTTAACGCCACTTGTTTTAAAGGTGTTGAAACTTTCTTAATGACAAAGGGGTGAGGACTCTTTTTTTTAGAAAGACTCGAAAACCCATAAAAAGCCAGAAAGAGAAGGGCCGTACAACCTACAAATAAAATTATCTTCTGATTCTTCTGAATAAAATCAATCATTCACTAATTCATCTAACTGTTTCAAAAGAGATTCAATATATAGAATGCTTTTCTTCCAAAATGTTGGGCTTGAAATGTTAGCATTAACCAAACCTGTAATTTCTTTGGGGCTTGCGATAGATCCCATGGATAAAAACTGTTTAAATTTAGGAACAAAATGAGCCCCTTCTTCTAAATATTGTTGATACAACGCCATGACCAATAAGTTTCCAAAATTATAGGCATACACATAAAATGGCACATCAATGAAATGAGGAATGGAGGACCATTCCCAGTTATATTCATCGGTATATGAGACGGCATTACCAAACATTTTTTTGAGCTCTGATTGATAAAGAGCTGAAAATTCTGGACCCGTGACACGGCCTTTCCCGACCGCTTTATGAGCGGACATCTCAAAATGGGAAAACATATTTTGACGATGACTGGTAGCAAAAATATCTTCGAGCTTATCTGTTAGGAGAGAAATTTTTGACTTTTTATCTGTCACCTCTTTCAAAAGTTTATCCGTTACAATCATTTCAGAAAAAACAGATGCGGTTTCTGCAAGGGGTAAAATTGGATGATACGATACCAGTGTTTGATGACTACACAGAATGTCATGAATGGCATGACCCAGTTCATGAGCCATCGTGGATACATCTCGCTGTTTACCCAAAAAGTTTAAAAATACATAGGGGTCTAAATCTGGGGTTGAAGAAGAACAGTACGCCCCACCTCTTTTGGTTTTTTGTATGGGTGCATCAATTCGTTTACGATCAAACATTCGTTTTGCCATATTATAATAATCGGTGTCGAATGACTGAAAGGCATCCAGCACAATATCCTTGGCTTCTGTCCAGGAGTACTCAGTGTTACTCGCGGGGAGAGGTGCATATATATCTGCCAATGTAAGGCGTTTCATCTTCATGAGCTTGGCCTTTAGCTTATAATATTTGTGTACCAATGGATAAGATTGGCTGGTCACTTCATGTAATAGCTGTACTACGTTTGAATCCAAATCATTGGATGTATTCATCATATCTATGGGGTTTTTGTACCCTCTGAGGGTCATTTCTGTGTGATGATCTTTTAGCGTATTGTTAAAAATATGCGTAATGATCATTTCGTGATCTTGATATTTACTGAAAAATAACCGCATGGCCCGTCTTCTGACACTCGCATGGGGATGCTGTCTAAGGGCTCTTAGTTCGCTCCCATTCATTTTCTTCTGGGTTCCTTCTATAGACAAGGCAAACTGAAAGGAACTGGTTAAATCACTATACAGTTTTTGAAACGCATCCGCACCCGTTAAATCCTTAAGGTTAATGACTTGCTCTTCCTTTTCTGACAGTTTATATGTGGCATTTTTTCGAATCATTTCCACAGAATAAGTATAGGGCCCCATAACGTCTTTCTTTGAGAATTTAGAAAACACTTTTTCAGGAAGGTTCCCTAATTCCAAGGTGAAAAATACAAGGGTGTTAGAGATATGAGATAAGACATCATCAACATGTGACATAAGAGCTTTTGTTTTATCATTGGACGTATCTGTGGAATATACCAAGTGACTATACTGACTTACTCTATATAGATGAGATAATATTTCTTCGTATTTTTTGAAAGCCCCCTGAAGGTTTCTAGGGGTAATTCCCTGCAGATTTCCCTTATATATTTTTACAAATTGTTTGGCTTGCTTTTGCCCCTTTTCAAGAATGGTTTCGATACGTGGATCTGAAATGCCATCGAAAAGGTCAGATAGATCCCACCGAATATTTTCCGCGCCTGTCTTTTTCGATTTTTGTGTTTTCATAAGACTATTATAACTTATATCCAAATTTGCTAAAATAGATAAATGCATAAAACATTTTGGAAAACACTCGGAAAGCCCATTATTGGACTGTCTCCTATGGATGGATACTCAGACTCCGCTTTTAGAAGGATCTGTAAGCTGATTAACCCTGAGATCGTTACTTACACTGAGTTTACATCTGCAGATGGACTGTTTCATAACAGTCAAAAGTTAAGGAAAAAGTTGGCCTTTGATCCATCGGAGCAGCCCATCATCGCCCAGATATTTGGTAAAGATATTGAAACGTTTAAGTT
>JABSQL010000432.1 GCA_013215865.1 Candidatus Margulisiibacteriota bacterium | reverse complement strand
TATGGCCACTCTTTTTGGCAAAAGAAGAAGCACCATCACCGGGTTGATGCCATATTACCCCTAATGGGTATGCAATCTCTAGATAAAAAAGGGACTAAGTCACTCCAAAAAAAAGCCATAATATTCACAGATATCTCTTACTAACTACGCCACCAACAACTCCTCATACCACTCATCTTAACCTTTACGATATCCTATACAATACCTTGACAATTCTGTTAGAATCAATATATGTTCGAGCCAGAATATCGAATCACTTTTATCCATACCATCTGTTGTCTTTTGACAACTATTACGCAAATGACCGACAAAAATATTAACAATAAATTCCCATCTAGTCCAAAACGTTAGTTTCTTTTCTTGGTTGCTTATCGCACTTAATAAAATCACCATCTTTCCATATGCCATCACGAGTCGTTCCATCAGAAATATCAGCAACTCCTCGGCCGCTAGCACGTTTCTTCATTTCACCAAAGTATGTACCGTTTACACCGCTTTTCAATACCAAACCATAAAACTTTTGAGTATCATCAGAATAGGTGCCAGTACGAGAAGATGATTCAGTTAGACCATTGAGAAAGTTATGATAAAAATAAGATTTATTCGAACTCAATCTATTTTGTTTTATTTTTTTTATCCTTAAAAGCTGTTGATTTCTAAAAGTTTTTATGGAAAGTTTATATTTGAATCTTAAACAATGGTCTTTCCCTCTAGAAAAGTTATCTGATTTCAAAGCAAAAAAAAGCGCAAAAGTGGTTCTATAGTCATCTCCTAGAGTTCTGTGATTCACACTATTTTCTACTGCCTTTTTTACAATGTAATATTTCTCCAATATAGAAGCAGGTGACCCCCATAAATCTATCCACCTCATAATTAATTCGCGCTCTTTTTTATCAAAGTTAGTGTCCATCAGAATACAAGCAAGATCCTCATTTTGAGCTTTAATAAGAGTTTCTTGAAACTCATATCCTAATTTAGAAATCTTACCCAAGGTTTCACCATCACAGAAGCTAAGAACTATACTGTATGTGTCTTCGACTAATTCATCTCTTATTTTTCTTTCATTTTCTTTCTTTCTAGCTTTCTTTGAAACGGAAAATGCTTCGTCCTTAGAGTTTGTTGAAATAATTTTATTCTTGATTGCCATATCTATATACTCCTTTTTAAGAGTATATCGGTAATTTTAATAATAATTATTCATTATTTTATATTGAAATTTTCTGTTATTTATTTTTCTTCTGAATCAGGAGCTTGGAAAAGAGGAATGGATGGAGCCACCCCCTAGGTGGTTCTTAGGCTTTAGGAGGTAAAATTTATTTTATCGATAAGGCTTAGGAAAAAATCTGTAGACCATATGTCAAGCTGAGAGGGATTTTTTATAAATCGAACAATATCTATCTTGGCATTTTGAATGTTCAGGCTTTCAATTTTGCTTTTCAATATACGTTTAAAATGGGTTTCAGTTAAACCCTTACCCTTTTCCCAGTGATGGGACTGCATCATGCGGGCCTGAAGGTGAGCTAAATGAAGGGGTATGTCCTCTCTGCAAAACCAAATGAAATCGTACCAATCTCTACCTTTTACCCTGCTTTTCCACTGACGGCATAGAAGAGCATGCATTTTACCTGCGAATAAATCTTGTTTAGAATACGTTTTAACAAAGAAATCAGTTGGATTTAAGAGGTACCTAATGTCTGTTGAGAAATTATCAGGTGGATGGGTGTCAACTTCAAGCTTAATAGAGAGCGTCTTTTTGGGGTTGAGTGCAATTTTTAGATCATATTCCATGGTACCTGTTTTAATGAATGCTGATTGAACAGCTTTTTGATCCTTTTTTGCCTTTCTGGTAACAACAGTTTTAAAACCATAACTACTGAGCTCTTCTTGGACAGCCTTATGATAAGCGTCTAAACGGAAGGTTGGGTCTGGCTTAAGCAGTGAAAAATCAAGATTTTCAGAGAATCGATCCAATCCGAAAAATAGACGTAGAGCTGTACCCCCATAAAAAGCAGCACGCTCAAATATGACTTCGCTTACCCTGAAGACAAACTCATTTCGCTCTCTAAAGCCGTTAAGACAGTGGTTGATGACAAAGCTAAGTATACGGATTGGAATCATCGTGATGATATCAAAGCGGAACTCAAGGTTGGATTGATTGTTCTATTAGCCGAACACGGCTATCAACCCGTTGGTCATGATGAGGTTTACAAAGAAATATTTGAGCAGGCTGAAAATTTCAAAATAAATAGGAAGACTATATAGTGACTACTTACAAAGGACCAAGTAAGACTTGCAGAAAGGTGCGCGGAGTATGTTTTCAAAATTTTACGTAACAATTACACTAGAATAAAACTTCAACATAAACATGTTGACGATTTTTCATTTCCTTGGGATGAACATTATCCAGATCCTAAACCAAAGACCTGAGGCGCAAACTGGATCTTCAAATTGAGATAACAAAAAGTTCGAAATTCATCCACGAAGCCCAGCCATGATGGACTCAAAGGATATTTTTCTTCGTTTTTCTCGATTTTAGCCTCATTTTTTTCAAGATCAATGTGTGTGAACCTTGGCTCAGACGCATTAGGATTTTCGGGATTGCTAAATATAGACAGACAATGGTATTCTTTTATCAAAATGTTCTGTCATGGTTGAACTCTCTTTGTTCCTGTTGTTTTACAAGCATCTATATGAATGTCTGTTTTAAATTAGCAGTCCCAAAAAAATTACATCTGCCATCCTACTGCAAAATATGGCGAGCCTTCAAACGCTTAGAATACCATGCTTCGATAAGCTTATCGTACATATTAATGTTTTGTTATACTATATTCCGATGAATACTATAGAATTCCTATACTTACGAAACACACAAGGAGAGACGAAATGACCACACTTATTGTTGGTGCCACCGGTGCTACAGGACGATTAGTAGTTGATCAGTTACTTCATGCAGGGGAAAAAGTACGAATTATTGCGCGCAACATAGACAAGCTCCCACCCCAGCTACAGAAACGAGACAATTTATCTATCATTCAAGGAACCATCATCGACATGAGCGAAAAGGAGCGCATCAAACATGTGTCTGGCTGCGACGCAATCATCTCCTGCCTTGGGCACAACATGTCTTGGAAAGGTATCTATGGATCCCCTCGCAAACTGGTAACAACAAGCATTCAGAAACTGATCGCGGCGGTAGAGAAGCGCCAATCAAAAGAAACTCTAAAACTGGTTTTAATGAACTCTACAGGTGTGCGAAATCGTGACCTAAAAGAACCCATCCCATTCGCTCAACATGCCGTTTTGGGATTACTTCGACTCGCTGTCCCTCCTCACTTAGACAATGAAAAGGCGGCAGACTATCTTCGCACCTATCAAAACAAAACTTATAGCTCGATTGAATGGGTATCCGTGCGACCCGATACACTGCTAAACCATGACAAAGTCTCACCTTATACCCTACATCCGTCCCCCACCCGAAGCGCCATATTCAATTCAGGTCAAACAAACCGCATTAATGTTGCCCATCTCATGACTGAGTTAATCACCAAGCAAGATTTATGGGATAAATGGAAAGGGAAAATGCCAGTTATTTACAACACCTCATTAAACATCAAATAAGTTCGATAACCATTGATAAACCCCAGCCATGATGGACATTCATCCAACTCTTTCAGTTCTCAAGACTTCACATTGAGATTATACAATCCTGTATAAGGCTGGTAAAATCACTCTATGTCTATTCATGATGCTAAAAAACTTGTAGAGGAAACGGGCTTATGACCGAATCAAATATTCTTATCTATCAAAACAACAACG
>JABSQL010000431.1 GCA_013215865.1 Candidatus Margulisiibacteriota bacterium | reverse complement strand
AAGAATTTAAATTACTGGCCAATATTTTTGCCCAGTATCTACCCGCCGAATATCCTTATGATGTTGTCGGTGGACAAAGAATGATTAAGCAAATGGATTTTGATGAAAGAGTGGATATTGTTCCTGTTGCGGATCCAAATATTTTCTCTATGACTCAACGAATTACTTTAGCTCAAACAGAATTACAATTAGCGATGTCTAATCCACAAATGCATAATCTTTATGCTTCTTACAGAAATATGTATAATGCTTTAGGAATTAAAAATATTGATCAACTTTTACCTCCGCCTCCTCCACCCACACCTAAAGATCCGGCGTTAGAACATATTGATGCAATGGCAATGAAACCTTTCCAAGCATATCGTAATCAAGATCATCGAGCGCATATTACTGCTCATATGAATTTTATGGCAACTAATTTTGCTAGAAATAATCCTCCGATTATGGCTGCATTAGAAAAGAATATTTTTGAGCATATTTCTTTAATGGCTCAAGAACATATTGAATTAGAATTTGCTAAACAAATTATGGAAATGCAACAAGCTCAACAACAAGGATTACAAGGACCTGAAGCTCAACAAAGAATGCAGCAGCTGAATTTACAAATGGAAGCTAGAAAAGCTGTTTTGATTGCTGAATATACAGCTGAATTCATGGAACAAGAGAAACAGATTACATCCATGTTAGATAGTGATCCATTAATCAAATTGAAGGCTCAAGAGCTTGATTTGAAAGCTATGGAGAATTTTAGGAAAAAAGAAGAAACAGAAGCTAGAATTAACTTAGATAAAACTAAGCTAATGCAGAATCGAGATCTGACAGAGCAAAAACTCGAACAAAACGAAGATTTAGCTGAAATGAGGGCTGAAACCTCATTAGTTAAACAACAGATGTCCAATCAAGCTAAAATGCGATCTGATGTCATGAAAAGAAAAGACGTAAAGACCTTGAAAGGGCCTCGAAGTTAGTGTAATAAATAACTAGGAGTTATAAAATATGAGAGATGATTTTGGAACACGACCTTACTCAGTAAGATTTCCTTACGGCCGAGAAGGCATGAAAAAAGGTGGCGCTGTTAAAAAAAGAAAAAGACAGGGCTACAAAGATAGAGAAGATGAATCTATCAGTGCAAGACGCGGCAAAGAATCTGGCAAGAAAGCTTCTTTCAAAGCTAGAAGAGACGAGTCTTACGGCAAATGGGGAAAACGTAAAAAGAAATTTGGTCGTTCAAACAAAGTAAATAAATAGGATTTAATATGGGTGACATTTCAATAAAAGGCCATGGCTGTGAAAGACGTGGATCTAAAGGTCGAACAGGTCATAATAAAGGTGGACGTGTTGGATTAAAATTTGGTGGCGGACGTACGAACTTATTAGAAGAATTAGGTCGTGTGGAAGCTGAAAAATCAAATCCAAATCGTAGAGCTGAAATATCTAGAGTTCATGGAGAATTGAACAGAGGATACAACAAAGGTGGACGTGTTGGTGCTAAAGATGGCAAATGGATTCAAAAAGTTAATAAATCTATTAAAGCTAGAGGCACTAAAGGAAAATGTACACCGATCACTAAGCCAGGATGTACAGGTCGTGCTAAAGCATTAGCTAAGACTTTCAAGAAAATGGCTAAGAAGAGGAAGGCAGCATAATGTCAAAAGGACAAAGACCTTTTTATAAAGGCGTAGATTTCAAAAAGTTTACTAACAAAGATGGATATGCTAACGGAGGAGTCGAATATAAAGTTTCAGAAAAGATTCCTGTAGTCGATCAAGTTGGTGGACAACGAAGAATGCTAAAGGACAAAAAGTCAAAAGTTAAGTGGTACTAGTATGGCCTGGTTCGGCTTAGCAAAAATTGCACTACAAGCTGGAAGTAAACTTTATGCAAACCGCCAACGTACAAAAATGGCGATGTCTGATGCAAGACTTATGCATGCAGAGCGTATGGCCCGAGGTGAGGAATCTTACCAGGGCAAACTTTTAGAAGCCCGACAGTCAGACCTAAAAGACGAATTCGTTT
>JABSQL010000430.1 GCA_013215865.1 Candidatus Margulisiibacteriota bacterium | reverse complement strand
TCACCATCATTGGGGCTTCTTTAGTCATGCTTGCTGTTGTTAGAGACCTACCCTCTCTCATACAAGCTTTGGCAAATGGACATAGCTTTTCTACAGGCGGTGGACTTCGTGCTGCGGCTGCCACTGCTATGGCGGGTGCTGCTGCTGGGGTAGCTGTTGCAGCCAAAATGGGGGGCGTTGGGTCCGCAGTCAAAGAATCTTTTAGCCTTACCAAATCACTCATCTCAGTAGGAAGACAACAAGGGCCAGGTGAGGGGTTACGATCCATGACCCATACAGAACGTATCGCTAAAACTCTTTCTGGTACTGTTGGGAACCTGGGAAAAGCTGCTTTCAATAATATAGGGGGAAAGTTTACCAGTAGTATCTCAAACACATCTGGAGGAAAATTAGCTACCGACTTAAGAAACCAGCAAGCAAACTCAAACCTTGAAAAAGGCTCTATCAGTGGCGATCCAGGTCCCAAAAATACTCAAGATAATACTCAAAATAATCAGGATAAGAAAAAATAGGAGGTGAGGTTTAGACATGAATAAATTAATAAAACAAAATAAGGAGGTGATAACCAATCCATACCTGGATGCAAGAAGAGAGTGGAATGAACGATATGGCAGCTACATTAAACAGGCCCATAATTGGCGGCTTTCAGCCTTTGTATTACTTGGTATTCTCATCATCGCTGTCTCGGGACTGGTCATGATTGGTAGTCAGAACAAAATGGTACCCTACATCATAGAAGTCGATAAACTGGGGAATATCAATCCTGTTATAGTCGCAGAACAAATACGCCATGAAGACCCCAGAGTCATTAGAGCCATGATATCTCAATTCATCATCAATATTCGTAGTGTATTAGTGGATTCTGAAGCACAAGGACAAATCCTCTCTCACGCATACAGCATGCTGAGCCAACAGTACCCCTCAACCACCATGATTAACGAGTACTTTCAAAAAGGGAAATCCCCTTTCAGACGTTCAAAAGAAGAAACCGTTAGCATCGAAATCTCATCCGTACTCCCCATATCCAAAAAGACATGGCAAATCGAATGGCGTGAAACAATCAGAGATCGAACAGGAAGAGAAAAAGAAACGTTTCGCATGAAAGCGGTTGCAACTATCACTATCATTCCACCAAATGATTCAGAACATATAATGAAAAACCCCATCGGTCTTTTCATCAAAAACCTTAGCTGGTCAAAACAAATTTAAATAAAGGAGAATATAGGATGGTATGAAAAGGAAAATAAAGGATGGAAATAAAGGGTGGAAATAAAGGGTGGTAAATAAAGGATGGAAATAAAGGATGGAAATAAAGGATGGAAATATAATGGAACATGTAACTGAAAATCAATTAAAAGAGTCTTTTAACAGTAATCAAAATAATACACAGACATTCAAAGCACTTGAAAAGGAATCAATAGACGCTATCAGAAAAACAGACACCTTTCACAGTCTCGGTAATATTCAACGCCCTTGGCCCAATTGCACCGTCACAGGAAGATACTGCGATAATGTCGGTAATAACGTCCTCATCAAATCTTCCAAACACACCATATTCGTTTTCCAAAAAGATGAACTCAACACAACCCTAGAAAAAAACAGCCTCTATGAAATCAAAGTTGATGAAAAAGGCATCATCAAAACCACAAGACTGAACCAAGAACTTGATTCACTAAGAACAACCCAATCTTTTAAAGATCTGGGTGAAAAGGGGAACCTGTTTCCTGCCAATACCAAGAACGGGAAATATACAGGCAAAATCGTGGACAATGTAGACAATCATTACCTCCTCAAAATTAGCTCTAAAACCATTATCGCCATCAAACAAGAATCCATTCCAAATGATTTAGACGTAAAGAAAAATGTGTCCATTGATTTTAGAGATAACGTGTCCATCGTTTCGTACGTAGAGCCTAAAAAAGATACAAAGCCTTCACAGAGTATCAAACGATAAAAGGGAGAATATAGGATGGTAAATAACCGAATGAATTTATGGCGTATTTCCTTGGGTATAGTGATGGTCTTAACCACCATCACTTTGCCCGTACTTAGTAGCGAGCCTCAGAGAACTTCAGGTAAACAAATACCCCTTTCCTCCAATGAAAAGAAAGGGGTTCATATATCTCAACAATGGATACAAAATAGCACCTCCTCCCCCACTATCGGTGAGAATGGAAAGGTCATTTACCTTTTCGGTGCAAGTCTCCCCTCAATCGTATGCTCTCCCCTCAAACTCAGTGATATCGAACTCCAAAACGGAGAAAAGATACGTGACATTCATATCGGAGACAAACATCGTTGGAAAGTAACCCCCACCCTCACTGGTTCTGGATCATTCGAAACGCCCCATATCATCATAAAACCCACTGACACAGGTCTCAACACCACCATGATCATTGCCACCAATAGGCGCTCATACTACATCAAACTCGTTTCACAAAAGACATCAT
>JABSQL010000043.1 GCA_013215865.1 Candidatus Margulisiibacteriota bacterium | reverse complement strand
TTTTTCTTCAAAAAAGACATTTTGATGAGATGGTCCGAATCAAAGGATACACCCCAACTGGCTGGTGCCTCAGAGAACATTCATGAGACTGCTGCCTCAGAGATTCACGAGTGTGACTGGTAAACGATCAGACACAGTCCAAAGTTGAATTTTCAAACATAGTATTAATGTCTGATCGGGTATAGGTACTTTGAGAGATACTTTGGAGAAATGCATTCACTTCTGATTGTGTGTACGTGTTTTGTGAAATGCTTTGGAGTAATGAATCGATATCTGACCGCTTATAATATACATCCCGCTTCCCATCAAGGATGTCTTTTTGTATTTCAATCGAGTCTGATGCTGTAAGTGTATGGGTATTCACTGTAGATACATCCAACTGATTTCCAGAAATATTGCCCGGTAGTTTCACGGTGTCTTTTGTTATGATTAATGTATCTAAACCATTATCTTGAATCGGAGAGGGGCAATCAATAAAGTTCGACCCTATGATGGTGTTATTATTACCGTTAATCTCAATACCATGATCACTGTTCCCATTAAATCCACTGAACTCTCCCATAGAAACGGTGCACCTATCCGCATTGAGTATCAATCCTGTAGATGCGATACCCTTTGAAAAGGTTATGCCTGAATTAAATGTGATGGTTATATCTTCTTTGGTAACTGTTGGGATAGAATCGGCATTAATGGTCTCATTTCGGGTAACCAATATTCTTGAACCGGGAAGAACATCGACATCCTCTAATGCCTCTTTAAGTGTTTCATACCTTGAACTATCGTTTGATGTATCGCCAACTATCGTATTAAACCAAGCCTTTTGATTGTCTAGAATATTGTCAGTGATCGTTTCAAGATATTGGAACCATTCATAGGTATATTTGTGTAGATGATTGAAGAGTTGATAGGGTGGTTTTTCAGGGATCCCTCCAATGAGTTGCCATCCAGATTTCTTTTTAGATGTAGAAGGTTCAACGATATCAGCGCCGGATGCTTTTATGGCAAACTCAGGTTTTTTCAGAGGTTTACTTAGCATAACCTATACCACTCATATCGCTTTAGCCAAATGACCACCAACGGACTCATTATATACATCTCCAAACCCTTTTCCATTCGGAAACGGGTCTCCCTCAAATACAAAAGGGGTATCATTGGTCATGACCATTGAATCTATTGCAACACCTATGGGTTTAGCTGCACCTAAGCTTAGTCTCAGATGCTTGGGATTAATGATGAAATTTGTATTGATTCCATTTAATGTGATACTTCCAGGATATATTTCCCCATATTGGACGAATTCACTTTGACTCAGCAATTTGAATATTGCAATCATATCTTCTGGTGTACCCTCAGAAATATTCTTCGCTATTTTACTGATAAGGACTATCCGATAGGCATCGTCATCTAAATGTTTTCTTGCTTCTCCCAAAATATCGCCAATCCCATCCAACTGTTTAGCATGACTCGAAACAATGGATCGTTCATTTATGAGGTCTCTAAAGACATACTCCAATTCTTGAATCTGATCACCATATGCTTCAATGATCCATTTGATATGAGATGTGTTTTTATACTGTGTAATCAACCTTTTAAGGGCATCTTTGATGTGGGTGGATATAGAGTAGGTCATGAGACAACCTCAATCCTTGAACTGTCAAAACGTGCGATTTCAGATCCTGAGATAGCAATGTTATCAGACGATATAGGATTGGGAGAAAGACCCATCAAAATATCTACGCCTGTTATGCCAGGTACTGTATTAATGGGTGAATACATCAAATTCACAATGATGTCCTGTCCGATCTTGAATCCCCGTAGAAATGACAAGAGAGATTCTTCAACAAGATAGTCTCCGTTAGATGGATATATATTACCTTCTGATGGATCAGAATTTCCTTTGATCCTAACTTCTATGAAAATATCTTTTTCCAATACTCTGGAAAATTTGATCGTGTGGATAGCTCCTTGGGAATCGATAACAGACATTGAAATATCGCCAACTGTTTCAATACCTGCTGGTTTTGACATAAATATAGAATTGGCAATTTCCTGGTCAGATCCACCAACAACAAATATCTCAAAGCTTTTTGGAGGACGTCCTCCTTCATCAATATGGAAAGTTGAGTTTTCTACTATTATTGCCTGTATTACATCCTGAACAGATAGAACCATATTTCGTATACCCTCAATGGTTGCGGTACCTCTACGTTGAAGTAATTCTAGTCTCCTTATTTTTAGTTCTGAATCAGATTCTATATTTCGACCCAGTCTCGCATCTTCAATGTTTGTTGCCGAGTCTATCCCGCTTACCGGTGTTTCTATTTCAGTGAGTGTGTTCGTATTGGCATGGATGGGTCCTGTTTCTTGGGCGATCATTTCCATATCTACAAAGGGGGGTTCCCCCTGATCTTTTTTAGTGATATTTATTTCAACTGAATTAATTCCCTCTAGAAAAGCGTTTTCGGATACAGTAAGGAGTTTGTGGGGTTTTTGTCCATCTGTTCCTATAAATGAGACAACAAAGCCAGATACAAAATTACCAGTTACAATGACTTCGCTAAGTCCATTGAGTGTATTGAGATTGTTTTGAATATCAGTATTTGACGATTCATGGTCCATTGAGATCGTATCCTGACCGTTATAATTTAGTTTGAAAGTACCAGAAGAAGGCAATCTATCGAATGATATATTTTGAATATCATCAACACCTTGATGGATGGTATTAGGATATTTTGTTTCAAACTTAGAATCTTCGTTTCCCAATACCGAAACAATGAAACCAGATGGCACTTCTGAACCGATATCACCGTATACTCTAGCCTTAACTTTTGAATGTGTTGAAAGAAGTCTAGTAACACCTGTAATAGAAGATATATGATCTAGACTGACACCATTTGAAGTTAGGGGGTATTGTGAATTGTATACCAACTGCGCTAACTCCCAAATTATAGACTCTCGCTCATCAAGAATCCCTTAGATTTGTCCCAGAAATGATTCTGAATCAAGGTTAATTTCTTTTCCAAAGGTCGCTCTAAACGCTTCTTTTGTTTCAGATTGAATATCTGATAACCGTTTCAATTTAAATCCTTGTTTTGTGATTCCGAATGCCATTTCTCTTCCTTTTAAAATACAAAAGAGGCGATCAGGTACCTATGTAGATACCTAACCGCCTCTAAAATGAGTGGGTATAAAGCAAAAAAACGAGGATTACCTTTATGGGGTTCCTCGCTTCTCTTTTCAGTCGACTTTATGCCTCTGTTGTTAGTCAGTGTTTCTTAATATTTATAGTAGCATGAAGTTCTGTTTAAGATAAAGGAAGAATGGTTTGTATTAGAGATTAATGCTCTTCAGCTATGAATGGCTCACTCATTTATAATTTATCGATGACTTCTTTGGATAGCCCTGTGAACTTGATGATTTTATCTATGCTCTCGCCTTCTTTTTTCATTTCCCTAGCAATTTCAACATTTCTCCCTTCACGACCCTCTTCACGACCCTCTTCACGACCCTCTTCACGACCTTCTTCACGACCTTCTTCACGAACGGTATCAATAATGGCATCTTCATCCATTAACCATTTCAACCTGGCCTCATATAGGTCTCGTTCATCTTTTTCCAAATACATCGTATCCAATACCTCGACCGCCTTTTTGATCTCAGGAATTTCTTCCAACTCCTTTGGTATATCGTTTTTTACATACTCTCCAGCCTTCTTTAGGAACGTTATCCATCGATCCAATACGGTTTTTAAATGTGATAGTTCCTTATCAAACTTCTCCAGTTCAATAATATGTATTTCCAAATCTTCAAAATATGTCTTGTATGTCTTGGCATTTAAAATTCTAAATATATTGTGATAAGATTCTTCGTCTACACCATTGAAATTTAATACATGAATACTAATGGTTTTGCTTAACGTATCATACTTTCCAGATTCTAGTAGTTGGCTGGTATAGAGCCGAGACCAATAATATAAGGCCCTCTTGTCATAGTGAACTTGGTCTCTGATTTGGACTTCAATATTGAAATATCTACCTTGATGGTCCTGGGCCTTGATATCTAGAATGGATGCTTTATCGCCATAGAATTGCTTCTCATTATAGGGGTTCTTTAACTCAATACTACTGACCTGATCTTCTTGCGAGATAATAGAGTTAATAAAAGACATTAACATATCTTTGTTTTCTTCACTGCCAAACAGCTTCTTGAATGCAAAATCTACTCTTGGATTAATTAATGTCATTTTATTTTATCCTTCTATTTTGTTAACCTAGTTAATTTTAAAGCTTTTCTAGCTTTCCTACAAGTTAAACGTGAGAGGGAAAGGGGATAGTGAAACGATCCTTTCAACAGATCTAACTGATACCGTGATAGTTAACTCTCTTTGTTTAGCCTCATAATTCATTTTAAACTCCAAATCTGAAAAGGATATCAAAATAAAGCGCATAGAAAACCCTATGCCTTAAACCTAAATAGAATATTAACTACTATGCCTGATATCCATATTTTTCAAACATCTTTTTGTGATCTCCTGGGTTCACAATAGTAAAGTTATGGGATATTTCCCTCTTGAAAACATGCTGAGTACCTTCTTTATCGGTGCAAATTAAAAGATATGTTTTATCTTCTTTGTTGGTTTTTGTTTTATGAAAATCACCTTCAAATACTTCCTCACAGTCCAATAAAGTTAGTTTACCATGACCGCTTGGTTCTCCTGCTACCCAGATTCCATCATATTCAAAATTACTTGTACTGGTCATAGTGCCATTCCCATGTATTTTACTATTTTCAAATTCGCCTATATAGGCGTATCCATTCGCAAAAGTAAATTCACCATTCCCATGTACTTTACCATTTTTCAATTCTCCGTCATATACGTCTCCATTTGCATATGTAATAGTTCCTCTGCCATGCTTTTTTCCATTTTTCCATTCTCCATCATATACACTTCCATTGACATATGTTGCTGTTCCGCGTCCGTGCTCTTTATTATTTTTCCACTCTCCGTCATATGTATATAAATCTTCTCCAGATGGGTCTTTATATGTATATGCCCCTTTACCGTCAACTAATTCAATACCTTTCCAAGTTCCTTCAAGCTCATTTCCATTCGCATATGTCAGAGTTCCTGGGCCGTTTCTTTTGCCATCTTTCCGTTCTCCGTCGTACCTTGCGCCGTTAGCGTATGTCGTTTTTCCACGGCCATGCATTTTGCCATCTACCCATTCTCCATCATATAGGGCCCCATCATGATATGTCATTGTCCCTCTGCCATGCATTTTCCCACCTTTCCATTCTCCATCATATACATTTCCATTTACATATGTTTCTCTTCCGTGTCCGTTCTCTTTATTATCTTTCCACTCTCCATCATATATCTTTCCACTTTTATATGTTTCTGTTCCGTAGCCATTCTTTATGTTATTTTTCAACATTCCTTTGTACCCCCCTCCACTGGCATATCTTGTCTTCCCATAGCCATGCGCTTTCCCTTCTTTCCAGCCTCCTTCATATATATCGCCGGCTTTGTAGAGTTGAATGCGAATTTCTTCGTTATTTTCTTTTGAAATAAACCCCGACTGGAAAGATTCTATTTCCTCAGAGTAGTCGCTTTTTAAAACGACAAATAGCGTATAACCATTTGATTTGAAGCCTGAAAAAAGAGTTAATTCGTTTTGCCACTGATTTACTGTAATCAGTTTACCAGATCTATCGTAAAGACTCCTTTTCCGAGATAGTCTGTTCGGTTTTGTTTTTTTAAGTATTTTTCCATCTAGAACAGAAAGTAGGATCATCAATTTTAATATTACTGCTGGAAAAGAGATACGTTCACCACCACCCGGATTATTAATATGTCTATCTTTAAAATCATTTTCCCACTGGTAATTAAAAAT
>JABSQL010000429.1 GCA_013215865.1 Candidatus Margulisiibacteriota bacterium | reverse complement strand
CAGGTTCAAACTTCAGCACAAGATTATTGGCAAATTGCTTTCTCCACCCAGAAGTAAGGGCCCAGTTTTCGCCTTTGATATCTAGTACTACAACAGAATGTTTCCAAGAGAGTAGGGTGGGGATCACCAATCCAACCCCTTTACCCGATCGAGTGGGTGCAAAAGCAAGAATATGTTCAGGTCCATCATGTCTGAGATAGTGGGTATCTTTGTTTGTATCCTCCCAAGCGCCCACATACACCCCTTTTCCAGATGCATTAACTTGAATGAGCCCAGATCGAATGATGTCCTCTTTATCAGCAAACCGAGCAGACCCATGAAGATTGGCATAAATCTTTCTTTTACTTCTAAGCAAATACAAAGAAATGGAATAGCCACCCAATATGAGGATGTAAGATAAAGAGAATCCCAAGTAAACGTGATTAAAGAGGGTGGGGTGACTGTCATAATACGTAAACGCCCATACAAACCATTGATGAGGAAGGTAGAAGTTTTGAAAAATACTAACCCCCAAATTTGGATGGTAATTGAACTGACTTGCAATGTACTGGGTGGTCAGACTATTCAAGAAGATAAAGATAGTTAGAAAGAATAGAATATGGATATATTGGTTTCTCTTTGGATAAGGGGAAGTATTGATTGAGTGTTTCATCGGGATGATGAGTGTTTGGACTTTTTGAACGATGATAAAGAAACTCTTTTTAGCTCAGATATACTTTTTTTAAGCTCTTTTTTTCGTTGCTCCATTTCCGTATCAAGGAAAGTGACAGGGAAATGATGTTTGGCCACGGTTTGAATGACTAGGTCTTTGAATTGGTTTGATCCTTTAATAGAGAGACGTGTACCAAACTTCTGCATGGCAAATTCCAGAGCTGTTTTGATGTTAACTAAATCAAGAGTATGGACGTTAAGCACCCTTCCTTTATCTTCAAAGATAGATTTGGAGTTAGAAAGATAGGTAACATCTCCTTTGGTATTAACTTTGTACTCTATCTTGGGAAGAATGACTGTTTTCAAGCTGTTTCGGTCTGGATTGGAAATAGCATTCTTTTTTGATGATGAGGTAAGTGCTTGAGGTTTCATATTTCGAAGAAAATGGATGGCTGGTATACACTTTTTATTACTCTTCAATACCAGAAAATCCCGCCAAGTTAATGACTTATGCGCAACATTAATAGAGTGACGCTCCAGATTAAGAGACTGTCGAACATGCGACATTTCTTGAACTTTCTTCATCTTGAGTTTGGAGTATAGAGCTTTTTTGTGAGTGAAGGTGAGCAAGGGATCTTTTTTGATGGATTGCCTTGCCTGACTATATTTTTGTTTTAGCTCAAGAAATTGACTGGCCTTCTTTTCGGATAAAAAGCTTAAGAGCTGTTTCTTTTTAGTAGAAGTATCAGATTTCACGTTGAGATATTCAAGATACAGTTCATGGTGTTTTGTTTTGGTGGGGATAGGGGAGTAGGACATTTTGGGAGAAATACCAGATATAGATTGCGATGGAGGTTGAAAGGAACCCAGTTTGCTTTCGAGCTGGGATTTACCAAGTATTCTCGAGACACTGCTGGCCTTCACAGAATGGTTTGATCCAATATTTGACCCATCCCTATATTTATTCATAAATCCATCCATAGATCTAATACTAGAAATAACAAACCCATTTCCATGGGGTTTGAGTCCTACGTTGTATAGTGAAAGTACGTTATGAAAACCCTCCCAGTTCACAGGTCCTTCGGGCCCAAGTTTAAAATATTCTTTTATATCAGGTAACACATTGGTCTTAATCCAATCGAGTAAAGAAACACTTCCATGGGCAGTCATATCTCTGACCTTTTGAGGTTCAGAGTTTCGTTTCTTCTGAGAATCATCAATATGGTTATCTACTTCAAACCCATGTTTCTGTTCAAGAGTTTCAATGGCCTTTGAAAGTTTGAAATAGTCTTGGAAAGGGTTATTCATATGAAATGTTTTGGGATGGATTTTGTTAATAGCGATATGGAGGTGGTAATGGTCGGTATTATCATGACCTGCACAGATTCGTTGATGGTCAGAAAGACCAATCGCTGAGGTGAGGGTAGTTTCGATATCTTTTATCTGTTTTGAAGATGGTTTTTCATCTTCTCTGAAAGAAACAATGAGGTGATAGGTTTTATCATAAGTTGTTCGTTGGTTAAGGGACTGAGTGGCTTCTATTTCTTTGATGGCAAAGTATGGGTCAGAAGTTAAGCAGTTTGAGATTGAGACATAATCTAGCTTTTCACCATTGTGCTTGGTATCGAGAATATAATTTGTGAGGGTTTTGAAAGAGGAAGTTGATAGGGGGTTTCGGTTGGAACGTTTAACGATTGTCATAGATTTCGGACTTTGGATTTAATGCAGGATTGTGTTGCTCTGATTTGGTTGATGAGGTCATGGATGGTATCACTCTTAACACTACTCTTATTTGATTTGTGAGAAATGTACATTTTCAGGAGGTTCCCGAGT
>JABSQL010000428.1 GCA_013215865.1 Candidatus Margulisiibacteriota bacterium | reverse complement strand
CTTTTATTAATAATTTCTGCATTGCTCAGAGAGCGTCCTGTAAAATTAGATTGAAATAGTTCTTTTTTTTCTGTAGTCATAATATTTACTCCTTGTGTGTTATTGACATGCTTCGCAATCAGGGTCATCAATGGAACAGGCATTGATGAATTCGGATGCGGGCTGTTCTGATACTTGTTGTGTCTCAGGCTCTGATTCTGAGATGATTTCTTCTGTGGTGGCTTTCATGACTTGTGATGCCCCCAGAGTTCTAAGGTAATAGGTGGTTTTAAGACCGTATTCCCAGGCCATCATGTAGATATCGTTCAACACCTTTCCGCTGGTGGTTTGTATGAAGACGTTTGTGGATGCGGATTGGTCAATCCATTTGGAACGGAGTGCAGATGCTTTGATAATCCAGGTTGAATCGATTTCAAATACTTCTTTATACTGACTTTGTAAATGTTCTGGTATGTCAGGTATGAGGTGGATAGACCCATTATTTTGCTTGATTTGATTGAGCATTTTTGGGGTCCACAGTCCCAAGTTATAGAGGTCATTGATGAGGTATCGGTTAATCACTAGAAAGTTTCCAGACAAATTTTCTTTCATGTAAATATTTTTAAAAGCGGGTTCAGTACAGGGGTAAACGCCTGAAATGTTGGCGATAGTGGCTGTGGGTGCGATGGCCATTGTATTACAATTTCTCATGCCATGGGCGTTGACATGGGTTTTAACCTGATCCCAGTCCATGCGCATATCTCGTCCAACCAGAAGAGATTGTCCTCTTTCTTTTTCCAAAAGTGCGAGGGTATCGTATGGAAACAGACCGCGGTCCCATTTACTGCCTTTGTATGTATCATACGTTCCCCGTTCCTTGGCCAGTTTTGAACTGGAAAGAATGGCGTAATAAGAAATCATTTCCATGGATCGGTCTGCAAAATCAAGGTTGTCTTGAGATTCAAAATCCATATCCAACATATAAAGAGCATCTTGATAGCCCATCAACCCCAAGCCAATGGCACGGTGACGGGTGTTGGCCGTTTTGGCTTCTTTTGTGGGATAAAAATTATTGTCGATGACGTTATCCAACATACGAATACCCACTTCAATGGTTTTGGCGACTTTTTCTTCGTTGATATCTCCATTTTCAATCATATTGGAAAGATTGATGCTGGCTAAGTTACATACAGCTGTTTCTTCTTTGGAGGTATTCAGCGTGATTTCTGTACACAAATTAGAAGAATGAACCACACCCACATGATCTTGAGGGTTTCGGTTATTGATGGTGTCTTTAAACGTCAGCCAAGGATGCCCTGTTTCGTAGAGCATGGTGAGCATTTTCCGCCACATATCTAGCGCTTTTATGGTTTTTGCCCGTGGTATATTTTTGGCCTCATAGGCTTCATATTGTTGTTCAAATTCTTTACCGTATAAATCATGGAGCTCCGGAACATCGCTGGGACAAAACAGTGTCCATTTTTCATTATTTTGAACCCGTTTCATAAAGAGGTCTGGAACCCAGCTAGCGGTGTTAATATCGTGGGCTCTGCGTCGTTCGTCGCCTGTATTCTTCTTGAGCTCTAGGAACTGTTCGAAATCCAAGTGCCACACTTCCATGTAGGCACACATGGCACCCTTTCGCTTACCTCCTTGGTTAACGGCTAGGGCCACGTCATTAAAGATTTTGATGAAGGGTATCACGCCCTGAGAGAGTCCATTGGTTCCTTTAATTTTAGACCCTGTGGCACGAATGGGTGTCCAGTCTGTACCAATGCCGCCAGCCCATTTACTTAAGTTGGCATTGTCTTGATACACTTTGAAAATGCCGTTTAAAGAGTCATCTGGTAAATTGATATAACATGAACTCATTTGGCTATGGGTGGTGCCGCTATTAAACAGGGTTGGGGTGGAAGAGACAATATCCATCCGAGATAATATGTTATAAAAAGAGATGGCCCTATCTTCTCTTTCTTCTTTCTTTTCTTTTAAGGAGAGTCCCATAGCGACTCTCATCCAGAACCATTGGGGCAGTTCAAAGATGGCGTGGTGTTCAGATCTATCACGAAGAAAGTAGCGGTCAATGAGTATTTGAGTTCCCAAGTAATAAAACTGATGGTCTCTTTCGGGTTGAAGGGCCTGAGATATCTTAATGAGGTCAAAGGTCTTGAGTTCAGGGTTGAGAATGTCTAGGTCAATTCCTTGTTGAATATATGTTTCAAACTGAGATATGTAGGCTTTATGGAGGTTGGGGGTATTCATATATTCACTTAAAATATCTTTATATAGGGTATTGATGGCCAAACGAGAAGCCAATTTTGAGTAATCGTAATGACGTTCAATGCGTTCGCGTGCGGCACCCAGAACTAATAAATCGATTTCTTTTTTTGATATTTTGTCATAGATTTGGCGTGTCACTGTTTGAATGATCTCTTTGGTATTAATATGCTTTAGGTCAGAGCCAATCAAATCTAAGCGATGTTGAATGACTTTGGCATCGAATATCGCAGATTCTTTTTCACTCAGGGAGACTTCGAGGGTATGTTTTTTAATTTGTGACAGTACTTTTTTTTGTCGGGCAATTTTATGTTCTTGTCGATATAAGATATAGTTTTTGGCAATCTTATGGTATCCATTTTTCATGAGTATTTCTTCGACAATGTCCTGAACGGCCTCAACATGTAAAATAACATTGGGACCTGTTCTGCTGATTAACGTGTTATGGACTTCGTCTGTGAGTACTGCAACTGTGGCAGGGTCTATCACATTGTCAGAAAGAAAGGCTTTTTCTACGGCACGTAGAATAAGTAATTTGTCGTAGGGTACTTCCTCACCGTTTCGTTTGATTAGCGTATTAATGTGTGATGTTGTCATGTTTTCTACTCCTTCTTTCTTTTTATAATTTTGGCAATACACGACCCTTTATGAGCCTAAAAATTACAGCACTCATGCGGCTATATTAACAGCTAAAAGGTGCGGGGAGGTTCGTGATAACCACCTGAATGGATTATAGATGATAGAGCCGTAGTGAAGTCAACATATACACCACAATGTTTCGATACCTTGAGATATTGACTTTCTCAATAACCTTTTCGTTACAACAAAAAATGATATCTATGGATATTTTCTGTTTTTGGTGATTTTGGGATGTGGATTTTTAAATCATGGGATAATGATAAGAGTTGATGGTGAGATATAAGTGCGCTACATTGGTGCGATGGAAATGGAACAAGAAATGCCCAATGTCCTTATTATGGGACGACCAAATGTTGGGAAATCAACGTTAATCAATCGAATTATTGGTCAAAGAAGGGCAATTACCTCAGACGTTTCGGGCGTAACAAGGGACATATTAACCTATTCGACAGAGTGGGAAGGAAAGTCATTTGCTGTTGTGGATAGTGGGGGTGTATTCATTGAGGAATCCGAAGGTCTGTATCTGCAGTCTGTCATTGAAGGGTTGGTTCATCAAGCAATAGAGCGGGCAGATGTCATCGTGTTTGTAGTGGATTATAAAGATGGGCTTCATCCGGTAGATATACGCATTTCGAAGGCACTAAGACCTGTATCGCAGAAAGTGAAGGTGGCGGTGAATAAGGTAGATGATGTAGAAAAAAGATATGATATAGGGCAATTTTACAAACTGGGTTTAGGGACCCCCATTCCAATTTCAAGCCTTCACGGAAATGGTTTGGGAACATTGTTGACGTGTGTAACGGATACTTTTTCGGATGAGAAGGGGGTGGTAGAGTCCTCAGAAGATATATTAAAAATCGCCATAGTGGGGAGGCCGAATGTAGGAAAGTCGTCATTAACGAATGCCATCATCAATGAAAGACGGGTGATTGTAGATGATAAAGCGGGGACCACCCGAGACACAATAGAAGTATATTTTGAGCATGGAGATCAAAAATATCTCATAGTGGATACGGCCGGTATGAAGAAACTGGGCAAAATCCGTCATCAGATTGATTATTATGCAACGCTTCGATCCCAACGGTCTCTTCATGAGGTCGACTTAGTGGTCATGGTGATGTCGGTTGATTCTATTCTTGCAGATCAGGACAAGAAAATTATTAATTTAATTTTAAAGCACCACCAAAGGATGGTTATTTTTGTGAATAAGTGTGATTTGTTATTAGAGGATGCCCCAAAGAAAGCGCATGTATTGCAAGAGATGAGAGAGGTCCTTCCAGAGTTGGCTTATTTTCCGATTATGATGGGTTCTGCGCATACTACAAAAGGGGTACAGGCTTTGTTAAATCACCTGCCGATAATTGTTGAAAACGGGCTCAAGAGAGTGACCACTTCTCAGTTAAATCAATTTGTAGATACAGTTATTAAGAGAACACCGCCACCCGCCAAAAGAGGGAAGCAGTTGAAAGTATATTATGCAACCCAGGCATCAGTGAAGCCGCCAACCTTTGTATTCTTTGTGAATTATCCCAATATCATTGATGCGGGTTACAGTAGGTTTGTAGAGAAATGGTTACGGAGTCACTTTCCTTGGTTCGAGGGGAGTACTATTTTATTGAAATTCCGAAAGCATTCGTAGCAAAAAGAGAATCGTTAGCAAACAGAATGGTTTAGGTGGTGCTGTTTAGGATGGGTTCTTCGGATTCTTGGAGATGGGTAGGGGTAATCTTTTGGATCAGAACAGGGGGTAAGGAGTCGGAGTCCTGTCCATTGAGTTCTTTTTTTCGTTTGAGAATGTAGCGATATAAAATGACTTGAGCGGTCATGGGTAATTTTTGTGTTTCACAGCCTACCAGATTAAATTTATCAGAGTATCTATCATCTCTAACGACCAAAACATCTAGAGATAGGGTTCTGTATTGGACGCTTTCATTGATCATTGAAGGCACTTCGAAGTCAATTAACAGGGAGGTATCAACGTCGATATCTTCTGTTTTCGGGATCAGTATCCCGACGCCATTGAGGCTCAAATTCAGGATATGGCGTTGAGTTGGTTTGAGGTCTTCAGGTAAGTGATTCGAGACTCTAATGAATCGTCTTGACTTTCTAAATTGACCTGAAAGAGGTAGCCGTGTGGTAACGGTGTAGTTTTTGTCTTCATTCTTAATAATGTTAGAGGGTGTAATTTCAAAGTAGTATTTACAAAAATCTGAAATAAAAGAGAGTCTTCCGTTTAGTAGGGAGGGTTGATCGATAGATTTATCAAGAATTTGGTGGGGGTCGGAGACTTTAATGCCAACAAGCTGTTGATTTTCGTCTTCAAAGCTCAATTTACCAATGAGGTTGAAGTTGGCTGAGTTTTTGTCATTGTGTTTAAAAAAGAGGGATACATCCTGCCCCTTTTTGGTTATTTTTTCAAATAAATCAGTCAGCAATGTTATATCTTGAATGATTTCCATAATGTTCCTTGCCTCGAATTTCTTTATGAGATGAATATTAGTGTACAGTCAATTTTATTTTTTTACCAGAGTGTGATTTCAGGTCAAATGTATATGTTTAAGGGATAATATGAAAGGGCATAACAATAGTAGATAATCGTTTCATTCTTAGTTATGAGGAGGGGTAGATAGATGAGTAGCATAGGTGGCGTTCCTCGCAGAATAAACTGGGCTTCTGGTCGAAAACGACGTACAAAAAAGGTCGTAAACGCGTATAGGTCTAGTCTTGAATTTGAAAACATCAATGCAGGTGGAAAAAAGTTATCATCTACAAGTAAAAACAAAATGGAGTATATGGTTTATGCTAAATTTGCATCAACTAAAAAAAAATCTATGGATGAGGTTATTGATAAGTTTAGAAGTAATTTTGACCAATCGGGTTTAGGTTTAGATGAGAAAAAGGCGGTTGAGATGCATCTAAAAATTATGAAAAGAGATTGGAATAGCGTAGCCTCATATGAAGCAGACATTCATCTTGGTGAAGATGGCAAAATATCCAAAGGAAAAAGAGTGAATGGCCAGCTTGAGGGAGTATGTGCGGAGTTTGATAAAGATGGAGGTGTGAAACATGGAGATAAATGGGAAAGGGGGGTTTTGGGCGGAAATGTTTCTGTGATAGAAAGTGATGGAAAAAGGTATTTTGGGGTGATGGAAGATGGAAAATTGGTTAAATTTAAGTTTGGGGACAAGTTTCCGAATTTGAAAGGATATAAAGGGGAGGTAAAAGATGGCGTACCTCATGGGATAGGAAAAAAAACACATAGTAGTGGGCTAGTTGAGGAGGGAAAGTTTGTAGATGGGGAAATAAACGGACAGGGAAAATTAACACTACCGAAAAAGTATACGTATGTGGGGGAAATAAAGCATGGCAAAGCGAATGGGCGAGGGAAAATAACAAACAAGAAAGGGGTAGTTATTGAAGGAGAGTTTAAGGATAGTTGTATTCAAGTAAAAACAAAAATGACGTATGCGAATGGCGATTCGTTTGAGGGAGAGTTTGGGGATGATAGAAGAAATGCCGAAGGAGATTATAAAATTTTAGATGGAAGGCATTACTATGTCAATTATCATAAGGATCAAGCGATAAAAGTCGAATACATAGAAAAGGGTACAGG
>JABSQL010000427.1 GCA_013215865.1 Candidatus Margulisiibacteriota bacterium | reverse complement strand
TACGCAAGGAAAGGGTAGTTGTCGTTTGCAAACTTTACACCTTCATGCGTTGCCGAAATCCAGTCGTGCAGGAACGTGCTTGGGGTTAATAAATCCGTTAATATTTTAAGTTCCGTTTCTAATAGGAAAGCAGTAATTCCACTTAGAACTAATCCAATTATAAATAGCAGTATGCCATTTTTTATCTGCTTCTCTAATTTTGTCATCTCCATTTTAGTTGTTTTTATTGATGAAATATTGGTACGCTTTATCGTCTAATAAACTCCAGGATAACCAAGTAGTGCTGTTCTTTTTGTTTAATAAATTCAGAACCTGATCATCAAATCTTTGTACATAATCGATTGAATAGTAGTCATCGTTTCGAGCTTCTAGAATTTCCTTATGCTCGTTTAATATCGGAAGTGTTTTATCCGACAGAGAAAGAAGGAAGCGCACATCTATATGATTTTTTTCAGGATGAGAAATATTGTGGTTCATAATAATTCCATCCCAGTTAAATAAACTCATGAAAACAAAGGCACCACACACGGCCCAACTATTCTGTCTGAAAAGTAGGAACGCTGATTTTTTATTTTTCATTTTCAAAAAGAGCGTAACAAGCCCAAATACAGTAAGCCCGAGAAATACGATTACCCCAATTCTTTTGTAGGCTAAACCATAGTGACTTATATAGTGATAGTTTCGCACACCAACTGATATTACTAGGATGATGTTTTGTGCAATCCAAAGACCAGCTGCGATTAAAAGCTTCTGCCTTCCTATAAAGAAATTTTGGTTTCCTCTAAAAAAGTAGAGCATAATACCCATAGATAGAAGGATACTTAGAATTAGGAAATAAGTGCCCTCATGTACAAACTGAGACAGGTTGATGTCTTCCGTGAATTCGAAGTTCAACCAGATCCAATTGATGTCGATGATATTTACTACTAAAAGAAGAGTGTTAACCATAGCCATAAGAATAAGCGCCGATCGATATTCATTCTTTAGAGCTAAAGGGTTTCCTGGTTTTTTTGGAGTGGCTAATTGAACATTGCTTTTTCGTTTGCCGATACGGATTCTTTTGATGAAATCTGAGTACAGAATTTCCGCATTAACGAAATACTTAATGTCACTTTGATAAAGTACCCAGCCAACTATACTAAGTCCCCATATTAGAAATAGAATTCGTAAGAATGAAATATTTTCAAAGAGAACGCTAAACCAATCTGAAATACTGATCATAATGTCGTCAGATAATTCCTTGAATACCGGATTTGCTATCTGGAATATTAAATAGAACAGGACAAAGAATACTATTGGAACTAACGTGAGTTTGGTATACCTCCAAATCAATTTCAACGAAGATGTTTTCAATCCTAGAGATTGAAGACTAGAGAAAATTGATTTTGGAATAGTAAAGTAGTTTGCAATCGATGTTGGCAATGCGTACAGTGTAGACCGCAGTAAACTTTGATTTGTAAACCCAATTAGTAGGAGGGTGAATACAATGTTTGTGAATTTGGCCATTGTAGAATTGTGGTATACAACGGCTAGAGCGGTAATCAATATTCCAGCGGCAGAATAAAGCGCTGTCTGTGATTTTAGAGCATTCTTATTTAGAGTTAAAGTGGTCCCAATAATAAATAGAGAGAAGAGCAGAAGATTGATACCTAAATACTCGTCCCAGAATATGTAGTTAAATAGTAGAGTACCTGTTACGAGTAATATCGATTTTATTGATTCTTTATTTTTCATGGTTATTATTTAAAAGTACTTTGAAATACAAAGTAGATGTATAAAAAAAGGGTTT
>JABSQL010000426.1 GCA_013215865.1 Candidatus Margulisiibacteriota bacterium | reverse complement strand
CTCCCACCTCGTAGAATATCATCTCCAAGCCCACCTTCAATCCAGTCATGACCGTCTTCTCCTTTTAGAGTGTCAGCACCATTTTTACCATCAATCTTTTCACTTAGCTCAGTTCCTATCAGCAAATCATCCTCATCTGTGCCAGTAATAACTTGATCTAATATTTGAAGTGTAATATTTTCAGATAGTGTTGCACCGAAGCTATCACTCGCTGTAAGAGTGAGTTCTACTTGAGAAAGATCAAGCGGGGCCGTTCCTTGAATAATGCCTGTTTCTTGATTGTAAGTTAGCCATGGTGGTAGCGGTGTGCTATTTGTTAGAGTAACTTGAAAATCTAAACTATCTCCATCAGCGTCTATAAACAAGGTTTGTAAAGAAAAGCCAAAGGCTTGTCCTGCTATTATTGGAGGAAAGCTAAAGTTAGGATTCAAGCGAGGAGCATCATTTATAGGTTCTACAGTAAAGGAAACTGTTTTTGTGATTAGATTTCCTTCGGAATTGATCAAAATGTACTCAAAACTATCTACTCCAAAATAATTTGTATCTGGCGCATATATAACTTTTCCTTCAACAATAGATACATTCCCGTGATCAGGAGTATTTACAGATTCTATTTGATAGCTTGAATCAGGAAATGTTGATGAAAGATCAAACTCAGCTGAGGTGTCTTCTTTGATGCTCATAGGCGATATTTGTATTATTTTGGAACTTAAGCCCCCCTGTGTATCCGATATTATTACCTCAAATTGGTCAGAACCAGAAAACTCATCCCCAGGAGTATAAATAATCTGTCCATTTTCTATAATGGTTGAGCCATTTTGTCCATTCGTAACAGATTGTATAGAAAGAACATCGCCGTCAATATCTGTACTTTGAGATAATACATCTAGTCGAATAGGGTTATCACCAAAACTTTTAATTGAATCAACAAGAATAGTAGGAGTATCATTGATTGGGATTACAGTTATCCACACAGTGGCACTACTTGATAAACCGCCCGTATCTATGACCGTGTATGTGAAGCTATCAGATCCGTAAAAGTTTGGATTTGCTTCATAATTAACACTGCCATCTTCATTAAAACTAATTGTTCCATTTTGAGGTAAGTCTAAGAAAACATTCGCTTCAGTTAGTAAATTTGTTTTATCATCTCTATCATTTTCTAAAATAGAAAAAGTAACAGACTGATCTTCGTGTACTTGAACACTATCATCGCCCAGCTCAGGAGCATTATTAAATCCAATAAAATGAGATTCATTAAGACTGCTTGCGTCGACATCTTGCAGAATAATTAGTTGACTATACCCAATAGATCCCTGAGGTAGTACGATATACGTATTGTCTCCATTTTGCTCAAAAAGTAGATCTGAAAAACGACTTACGTTTTTGACCAAGCTAAAATCAATTTTCTCATTTTGATCCGAAATATCGAAGTCAGCAATTATATCTAAGGGGGACGATAGAATCGTATCATGTAAAGCAGCTGGAGTGATAATGAAAATGTCAGACCCAGCATTACCGAAAATCGAGTTATTCCCTGTACCACCAGATAACAGATCATTTCCAGGTCCACCAAAAAGAAAGTCATCTCCTTCTCCACCGTATAGCTCGTCATTGCCTGTTTCAGAATCAAATCCAACAACATTTAAACTATCCCAATCTCTGCTGCCGTCACCATAAAGATGGTCATCACCATCTCCACCATATATTTTATCGTGCCCTTCACCACCATGAAGCCAATCGTTTCCCTTGTAGCCTGATATATAATCATTACCAAGAAATCCGTTGATTATGTTTTCTAGATCGCTACCAATAATCACGTCATGATCATTTGAGCCATCAAAATTGCCATCTGCATGAAAAACATTCTGAATCACAAAATTCTCGAATGATAAGTTATCTTTATCAATGTTTTTCAAAACAATTTTTTGATTATTGATAAAATATATTTCTGTATCTGATCCGTTTTGAACCAATGTGAAATCATTTGGAGATAATATGCTTGCCATTAGACTTAAATCTATTTTTTCGTTTATGTCCGTAACATCAAAGTCTTCAATAATTGTTGTACTGTTTGCATTCTCATAAATCACAAATTGATCACTGTCATTGCCGCCAATTAAAATGTCATCTCCAATATCACTGACTAAGATATCTTGTCCGTCACCACCATCTAAAATGTCATTACCTTCCTCACCGTATAAACGATCATTTCCACTATTCCCAAATAAGATGTCATGACCAGATTCTCCATAGATAGTATCAGCACCGTTACCCCCACTTACGGTGTCATGACCATGAGAGGCCTCAATGTGATCATCTCCATCTCCGGCATAGATTAAATCTGATAATTCAGAGCCAATGAGAACGTTATTTCTGTCACTCCCTAATAACTGCCCTGAAAATATGAAGTTGTCATTACTT
>JABSQL010000425.1 GCA_013215865.1 Candidatus Margulisiibacteriota bacterium | reverse complement strand
CCTTAGGAAATCCTATAGATGCAGCGGGCCCTATAGAAACCAAAAATCGAAGACCGATTGAACGGGTCGCGCCCGGTGTATGTGACCGTCAGCCTGTTGCTGAACCGCTTCAAACCGGCATCAAATCCATTGACATGATGATTCCCATCGGTCGTGGTCAACGGGAACTCATTATTGGGGATCGTAAAACAGGCAAAACAGCCATTGTTCTTGATACCATTATCAATCAAAAAGGTGGAGATGTTATCTGTATATATGTCGCCATCGGACAAAAAAAGTCTACCGTTGCTCAAACCGTGCAGACCTTAAAAGATCATGGGGCAATGGATTATTCGATTGTTGTAAATGCGTCCGCCTCTGAATCTGCAACACTTCAGTTTATGGCGCCCTACAGTGCATCTGCGATGGCTGAGGAATTCATGGAACAAGGCAAACATGTTCTCATTGTTTATGATGATCTTTCTAAACATGCCACGGCATATCGACAATTATCATTGTTAATGAGAAGACCCCCAGGACGAGAAGCATATCCAGGAGATGTATTTTATCTGCATTCAAGATTATTGGAGAGAGCCCTCAAACTTTCTGATGAAAAAGGAGCCGGTTCTATTACAGCCCTTCCTATCATTGAAACACAAGCGGGTGATGTTTCTGCCTATATCCCCACTAATGTCATTTCAATTACAGATGGGCAAATATATCTTGAAACTGATCTATTTAATTCAGGGATTAAGCCGGCTGTTAACCCAGGGATATCTGTATCTCGTGTCGGGGGAAATGCCCAACTAAAAGCCACGAAGCAAGTTGCGGGCAGTCTTCGTTTAGACCTGTCACAATACTGGGAAATTGAAGCGTTTGCCCAATTTGGCTCTGATTTGGATAAGGCCACTTTAACCCAGTTAGAGAGAGGGAAGCGTTTGATCGAGATACTGAAGCAGAATCAATATTCACCCCTTCGCATTTCGCAGCAGATTGCCATTGTCTACGCAGCTGTTAATGGCTTTCTAGATAAAATTCCTGTTTCTGATGTTCATAAATTCGAAAAAGAGCTTCATTCCAATTTATCCATGCAACATGCGACACTGCTAGATACCATTGAGACACAGAAAAAATTGGATGATGCATTAAAAACGGAGTTAGAGTCTGTCATTAAGGAATGTCAAAAAATATTTATTTCATAAGAAAAACTCATGGCACAAATAAAAGAAATTAAAACTCGGATAGACTCCGTAAAGAAAACAAAGAAAATCACACAAGCAATGAAAATGGTTGCTGCTGCTAAATTTAAGCGTGCAGGAAAAGCAGTCTCTCTGTTTGATGCCTACTATCACGGGTTAAAAGATATTTTGGAAGATTATCAATCTCGAATGGAGCCAGATATCATTCCTGATCTTATGAAAACGAATAACTCTCCAAAAGAAGCCATTATTTTGATCACAGGAGACCGGGGATTATGTGGCGCATTTAATGCTTCTGTCATCAAAGCAACAGATGTTCTTTTATACGCATCCCCTAAAGATACAGAATTGATTTGTTTAGGATCAAAAGGAAGTCAGTATTATAAAAATAAGCCTTGGACAATTACCCATTCCCATACTCAAGTGACGGATCATATCTCTCCTCAGAAGATTCGCTCTATTTTGAAACCGACAATTGACCAATTTCTAGCTGGTTCTTATGGGAAGGTCAGACTGGTATATAGCGAGTTTTTGTCTGCCCTCAATTCTAATTTAATGACACCCCAATTACTACCGCTTACTATGGCACCCGAAAACACCAATGAAGAAGCAATAAAAACAAAAACCTCTTTGAAGTCAGATTATATATATGAACCCAGCAAAGAAGGCATTTTGTCGCAATTTTTATCTGACTATCTCGTCTCATTGGTGTATCGGGCGCTATTATCCAGTAAGGCCGCTGAAGAAGGTGCAAGAATGGCTGCCATGGATGCGGCTACCGATAATGCACAAGACATGATTAAAGATTTGACGTTGCTATACAATCGTACCCGCCAAGCTGCCATTACCACTGAACTCACAGAAATTGTAAGTGGCGCTGAGGCAATACATTAAAACAAGGAGGCATATAAATGAGTAAAAAAGGAAACGTTGTTCAAGTTATTGGACCTGTAGTTGATTTAAGATTTCCACAAGGAGAGCTCCCAGAACAGGGACATGCTGTTGAAATAGAGTTAAATAAAAACAAGCTGGTTCTGGAAACCATGCAGCATTTGGGAAATGACCAAATCCGAGCCGTAGCTATGTCGAGCACAGAAGGATTGGTTCGGGGCATGGATGCTATCAATACAGGTGCACCTATTATGGTGCCCGTCGGCAAAGAAACCTTGGGTCGTATAATGAATGTAACTGGAGATGCCATTGACTACGGAGACCCTATCAAAACAAAAGAAAGACACCCTATTATAAAGGAATCTCCTCCGCTAAGTGAACAAAGTACCACCACAGAATTATTTGAAACAGGCATTAAAGTCATTGATTTGCTGGCACCCTATCCATTGGGTGGAAAAGTCGGTTTATTTGGTGGCGCAGGTGTTGGAAAAACCGTTCTCATTATGGAACTCATTCGTAATATTGCTATGGAACATGGCGGATACTCCGTGTTTACAGGTGTTGGAGAACGAACCCGTGAAGGGAATGATTTATGGCTGGAAATGAAAGAATCTGGCGTTCTTGATAAAACAGCACTGGTGTATGGTCAAATGAACGAACCGCCGGGTGCACGATTCAGAGTCGGCCTCACCGGTCTGACTCAAGCAGAATATTTTAGAGATAAAGAAGGAAAAGATGTATTATTATTTGTGGATAATATATTTCGTTTTGTACAAGCAGGCTCTGAAGTATCTGCATTGTTGGGTCGTATGCCGTCTGCGGTGGGTTACCAACCTACCTTAGGTACAGATATGGGAGAACTTCAAGATAGAATTACCTCTACAAAGTCAGGATCCATTACATCTGTTCAAGCCATATACGTACCGGCAGACGACTTAACAGATCCTGCACCAGCGACCACCTTTTCTCATTTAGATGCCACAACCGTTTTGTCTCGACAAATTGCCAGTGCGGGTATTTATCCAGCCGTTGATCCTCTAGACTCAACCTCTACTATCTTGGATCCCCGAATTATTGGACAAGAACATGTGGATGTCGCAAACCAGGTAAAATCTGTTCTTCAAAAATACAAAGAGTTACAAGACATTATCAAAATATTGGGTATGGATGAATTATCAGAAGAAGATAAAATTACCGTGAACCGTGCACGGAAAATTCAAAAGTTTTTCTCTCAACCGTTCTTTGTTGCTGAGCAATTTACGGGTTATCCGGGTAAATTCGTTAAAATGACTGACACTATCCAATCTTTCAAAGGGATTTTGGAAGGGAACTATGACGATATCCCTGAACAAGCGTTTGCATATCAAGGTTCCATTGATGATGTACTCGCAAAATCTAAGGAAATTAAAGCCCAAAATGAGTGATGAATCGACATTTCTACTTAAAATCATCTCTCCTAACGGAACGGTATTAGAAAAACCCGTCTCCTTTGTGAAGCTACCTGGTGAAACAGGGGAAATTGGCGTGCTACCCAGTCATTCCCCACTCCTTTCCACCTTAAAACCAGGAGAACTCATTATACGAAGTAATCAGAAAGAGGAAGAGCACTATTTTATCGCTGAGGGATTGGTGCGTGTGTTAGAGACTGAAACATTAATATTAACCTCATACATTGAGTCTGTGAAAGATATCGATGTTAAACGGGCAACAGAAGCAAAAAATCGGTCAGAAAAGCGGTTACAGTCTAAAGATCAAGATATAGATCAAATTCGGGCAAATAAAGCCTCTGCCCGAGCAAGATGGCGAATTGAATTGTTTAAACCCTCATAAAATCTTCTAAATGATCTTTCACCTGCTCGTTCTCAACAATGATGACATCAAATCGGATTTGAATATCTTTCAATTGATGGGCAGTGATATAAAAAAGACCTGTCTTCTTTAGCTTTTTTTGTTTGTAGGCTGTGATAGATTCTAAGGGATGTACGACACTGTTTACTTTATATCTTTTAACCTCAACAAATACGACTATATCGTCCTCTGTTTCAGCAACAATATCAATTTCTCCCCCCCAAATTGTATAATTACACTGCCGTATCTTATACCTCTTTTTTAAGAGATAAGATACCGCTATTTGTTCTCCCAAGTAACCTGACTGTCTCGACATAAACTAAAACAGTGTCGCCTGCTTTGACAAGTTAAAACTTTGGCGATGAATAGGTGAAACGCCAAGGGAGAATAGTGCTTCAAAATGGATCTCTGTACCGTACCCTTTATTTTGATCAAACCCATACCCAGGATACCGAAGACTCCATTTCTTCATGATACGATCTCTTGCCACCTTGGCAATAATAGACGCTGCAGATATACATGGCTCTAACATGTCGCCCTTAATTAAAGGTTCCAATGTATATCCTGTCATCTTAGGTACATGAATCCCATCAACAATGACTTTACCAGGCACTTGTTTCAATCGTAAAATGGCCCGCTTCATCGCCAATAATGTGGCCTTTAATATGTTAACCTTATCGATCATCCTTGGAGATATAAACTGAAGGCCAATATATGGGGTTTCTTTTTTGATTATCGCATATAATTCTTCTCGCTTAGCGGGCGTTAATTGTTTGGAGTCTTTAAAAATGGAAGGGTCCATATGAGGCGTAAGAATGACGGCAGCTGCAGAAACAGGGCCCGCCAAAGCACCCCTACCTGCCTCATCTACTCCCGCAATAAATTGCATATTTAATTGGATATTTTTTTGATAATAAGAACGGCGTTATGACCACCAAATCCAAAGGAATTGGACATCACATAATTAAGCTCTTTAGATTTAGATTTATTGGGCGTCACATCCAGATCACAATTTGGATCAGGCGTTTGATAATTAATGGTAGGAGGTACAACACTAGATTCAATTGCTTTGATACACGCAATAATTTCGATGGCACCTGCTGCACCCAGCAAGTGACCTGTCATAGATTTTGTTGAAGAAATAGATAATTGATAAGCAACGTCTCCAAAAACATCTTTGATCGCTTGTGTTTCATTTTTATCATTTAACTCGGTGGAAGTTCCATGTGCATTAATATAGTCTATATCACTGGGTGGTATGCCTGCGTCTGCTAATGCGACTTGCATGGCCCGCTTTGCACCTTCACCTTCTGGAGCGGGTGCAGTGATATGATAGGCATCTCCCGTGGCCCCAAACCCAACGACTTCAGCTAAAATATTGGCATTGCGATTTTGAGCATATTCCAAATCCTCGAAGATGACAATACCAGACCCTTCGCCCATAACAAACCCATCTCTTTCTTTATCAAAAGGACGGGAGGCATGATCAGGATCATCGTTTCGGGTGGATAAAGATCTAGCGGCACAAAAACTACCCAGACCAAGTGGTGTTACACATGCTTCAGAGCCACCTGTAATCATGACATCTGCTAAACCGTACCGAATGGTTTGAAAGGCATTTCCCATCGCGTTGTTGGAAGATGCACAGGCTGTAACAGAGCAAGAATTATGTCCCTTTGCACCTGTAACAATGGCGATATGGCCGGAAGCCATATCTGGAATCATCATGGGAACCGTAAAGGGGCTTAATTTGCTGGGACCTCTTTCATGAAGCGTTCTTGCAGACTCTTCTAGTACATCCAGACCCCCAATGCCTGAGCCCACTTCTACGCCAATACGGTTGGGATTTTTGGAAATATCCAATCCTGCATTTTCAATTGCCATGAGTGCAGAGGCTGTTCCCAGAAGAATAAAACGAGAAGACCGCCTTATTTCTTTTTTATCAAAATATTGAGACAGGTCCAAATTTTTTACTTGGCCGGCAAATCGTGTTGTATATGCACTCACATCAAAATCAGAAATAGTTTGAATGCCTGAAACGCCTGACTGTAAATTATCCCAGTATTCTGAAACAGAATGTCCCAACGGATTAACTGTTCCCATACCTGTTATTACAACGCGTTTTTTGGACATCAATTATCTCCTGAAAATTTATACTATTTCAATTTGGAGTTTACTTAAGAGATTGCACAATGTAGTCAACAGTTTT
>JABSQL010000424.1 GCA_013215865.1 Candidatus Margulisiibacteriota bacterium | reverse complement strand
GTACCGTCATTCCTGATCATGAAACTATGGCCCCAAACACGTCATCTTGCAAACCTTATCTCGTTTACCAGAATCATTGGGGTGGTATGCATATTTTGGATAACCCCTTATTCACAAAACTTCTGGCAACTGATCGCTTTGCATATCTATATTGTTGTCTGTTTCACCGATTTTTTGGATGGTTGGGTCGCAAGAAAACTGGGCATTGTCTCTGATATTGGCAAAATTCTGGACCCTTTAGCAGATAAAATCTTGGTACTGGTATTCCTACCCCTTCTCGAAATGCAGGCCATTACCTCTTTTCCGGTATTTATTATCTTGGCCCGTGAATTTGCCATCATGGGACTTCGGGTCGCGAGCGCAAAATCAGGCACCATCATCGGTGCAAGCCTGTCTGGCAAAATCAAAACCGCCATTACCCTTCCCGTTTGCGGCATCCTGTTAGGAAGAGTCACTGTACTTGAAGTGCCCGACTTACCCTTCTTCTTGAAACCCCTTAATGAACTCGTTAAATGGGTGCATATATGGCCCACATGGGTGTTTAATGCCCTCATCTGGACCATGGTGGCTGTCACCTTATGGTCCTTTTTTGACTATTTTGGCTCTTTTATTTGGCAATATTTTACCCGTCAAGCGGGCGGAGATGAAGAAAAAGCAAAATTTAATATCCGTGCCATTATTCCAAACACGGTCTCGTTCCTAAACATGTCGTTTGGGTTTCTCGCGGTCGGCCTGGCTTTGGTTGGGCATATCCATGTTGCCAACTTCTTGCTTCTCCTGGGAATGTTGTTTGATATCATCGATGGCTTTTTAGCAAGAAAACTCAACGTTCAGTCAAAATGGGGCGAAAAAATAGACTCTCTGGCAGATATGGTCAGCTTTGGTATTGCACCCGGCTTTGTACTTTTTACCGTTATCTATCTCCAATCGGGGCTATTGATTTCAGGCATCGGTTTCGGATTGCTTTTTAGTGGAAGTGTCATTTACCGCTTAAAACGGTTTAACAAATCAGGTCACTCCAGCCACTTTGAAGGACTGCCCGCACCCATTGGCGCTGCCATTGTGTTGCTGTCCAGTGTATCTACACTCATCACATCGCCTTACCTTTTAATGGGCATTTTTACGTTTACATCTGTGCTGATGGTCTCAAAAATTCGCTATGTTCACATCAGTTATGCTGCCAAAACAAAGTTAAGATTTATTCGTATCCCTTCTTTTATCTTGTATAATCTTTCCCTCATCAATTTAATTGGATTTAAAGACCAACCTCATCTGTATTCGTATGAGGGCCTACTCTTCTTCATTTCTCTCTACCTAATCACGCCCCTCTTTAAGCTCGAGGACGTCTCCTAACTCAATTCGACTTGCCAGATGTTCATAGGGATTAATCCTGGTATGCATCAGATTCATATCAAGATTGTTCCAAGTAATCGGTGGACACCTTAAAAAAGTCTCTACCCCTTTCGCAATATTTGGCATAACAGGTTTCAACAGACCCGCAAGGATTCGCAATGCATTTAATCCACTGGTACAGATCCCTGCCGCAGCTTCAGCATCTTCTTTAACCACCGACCAGGGCGCTTTTTGGTCGACATATTTGTTGGCTTTGTCCGCCATTTCCATAATATGTCGAATGGCATGATGGTATCTAAGGTGTTCATAATCTTCTGTCACCTCAGGAATACGTTGTCTCATTTCTCGCAAAAGGGTTTCGCCATCTTCATCCGGCTCTGTAAGTTTCCCGTCTAATTTTTTATTTAAAATAGAACCCAGTCGACTCCCAATATTGACCACCTTTCCCACAATATCCGAATTCACTTTGAATACAAAATCTTCAAAACTGAAATCCAAATCTTCTACTTTTGGTGTGAGCTTTGCCGCCAAATAATATCGAAAATATTCCGGGTTAAGGCGATCCAAATAGGCTCTGGCCAATATAAATGTCCCCCGACTTTTAGACATCTTTTCCCCATTTATAGTAAGAAAGCCATGCACATTGATTCTCTTGGGAGTCTGGTAACCAGACACCATCAACATGGCCGGCCAAAATAGAGTGTGAAAATATAAAATGTCTTTCCCTATAAAATGGTGTATTTCATACGTATCCCCTTTCCATATGTCATCAAAATTCTTCCCATTTTCAGACGCCCACTTCTCAGTAGCGGCCATGTAACCTACTGGCGCATCCAACCAAACATAAAAATATTTATCTTCTGTCCCCGGAATTTTGAATCCAAAATAGGGCGCATCGCGGGAAATATCCCAATCCCGAATGCCTTCATCAAACCATTCTTGAAGCTTGTTTTTAATTTCTGCCTCAATATGATCCCCCGCCACCCACTTTTTGAGATCCTCTGTAAACTCAGACAGTTTAAAGAAATAATGGGTTGATTTTTTGAGAATAGGTTTGTCTCCACTGATCACGGATACAGGATCTTTCAGTTCGGTGGGTGAATAGGTCGCCCCGCATGACTCACAAGAATCACCATGCTGACCCTCTGCTTCACACCTCGGGCAGCTTCCTGAAATCATGCGGTCTGGCAAGAACATCCCCTCTTTTTTATCATAAAGCTGCTCTATTTCTTTGGTATAAATAACCCCTTTATCTTTCGCAATATTATAGATTTCTTCCGAACGTTTTCGGTTCTCTTCGCTATGGGTTGTGTAGTAAATATCATGGCCTATCAAAAAATCTTTGAAATCTGCTTGATGCTCTATATGATATTTTTTGACCAGCTCTTCAGGTGTCACACCCTCTTTTCGAGCCGACAACATTATGGGCGTTCCATGAGAATCATCTGCACACATATATCGACACTCATGTCCTCTTAATTTTTGAAACCGAACCCAAATATCTGTTTGAATATGCTCCAGCATATGACCCAAATGAATCGACCCATTTGCATAGGGAAGTGCCGAAGTAACTAAAATATGTCTTTTTTCCATAACGCCCTAGTATAGCGAATACCCCTCCGTTTTACGATATGTTAAACTTAAAGCCAAATGATAAGACGATCCACACCCACCGTTACCATTGATAATGTCCTTATGGGAACCGATCATCCTGTCGTTGTACAGTCGATGACCAATACACCCACCGCCAATGTTTCGGCAACAGCTGCCCAAATAAAAGAATTGGCAGATGCAGGCTCAGAGCTGGTACGAATTACAGTTAACGATTTTGAAGCCGCAAAAGCCGTACCAGACATCAAAAAACGCCTCACAGATGTAGGATGCAATGTCCCTCTTATTGGCGATTTTCATTACAACGGACATGTTCTGTTAACAAAACATCCCGAAACCGCTCAAACACTGGCCAAGTACCGTATCAACCCCGGAAATGTAGGAAAAGGCGCTAAGCGAGATGAAAATTTTGCCACCATGATTGAGGTAGCGCTTTCCCATCAAAAGCCCGTTAGAATTGGAGTCAATTGGGGATCTTTGGATCAAGACTTATTCACAACCATGATGGACGATAATGCCAAGCTTCCTGAACCCAAAAGCTTTAAGAATGTTGTCTATGATGCCATGGTAAAAAGTGCCTTAGACAGCGCCCAGTTGGCTGAATCATTGGGCCTACCCAAAGATAAAATTGTGCTGTCTGTCAAAATGAGTGATGTTCAAGATATGATTCATGTCTACAGACAATTATCAGAAAAGTGTAACTATGTGCTTCATTTAGGCCTGACTGAAGCAGGGGGCGCTGTTAAAGGTATCACTGCCAGTGCTGCGGCTCTAGGCATCCTCCTCAATGACGGCATTGGCGACACCATCCGCATGTCACTCACCCCTGAACCGGGTAAAAGCAGGGCCTTGGAAGTACAAGGATGCACCCATCTTCTACAATCTCTCGGCCTTCGTTTCTTCATGCCCTCAGTTATCAGCTGTCCGGGTTGTGGACGAACCGATAGTGACGGATTTATTCATTTGGCCAAAGATATCAACACGTATATAGAAGACAGCATGCCAACATGGAAAGAGTCTTATCCTGGGGTCGAAAAACTCACCATTGCGGTGATGGGATGTGTGGTCAACGGTCCCGGTGAATCAAAGTTTGCAGACATTGGCATCAGCCTTCCAGGTACCCAAGAAGACCCCTCAGTTCCGGTGTACAAAGACGGAAAATTCTTTAAAACCCTCAAAGGAAACCAGATTAAAAAAGAATTTATCACGATTCTAGATACCTATATTTCAGAAAAATACAGCCTCAAAACAGCGAAAGTATAACAACCTTAGCAAAGTTATCTTTTTTCGATAAACTATAGTAACTTTATTATACTTCCAAACACTAAGGCTAGAAATCTGTAATGTTCACGTCTAAATATCCCTTACGAATTTCTGTTGGTTTTGGTGATGTACAGTCAATAAGTGTAGATTCTTTGCCCAGGAGCTTCTTGTCTAAATCCCAAATAAAGTCACAGCCTTGTGTTAAGGGGTGTTGTTTAGCCACGTGAAAATCTGTCACAAAATCTTCACCAGACACATTTAAACTGGTAGATAATAATGGCACTCCAATTCCATC
>JABSQL010000423.1 GCA_013215865.1 Candidatus Margulisiibacteriota bacterium | reverse complement strand
TTTGAGCCAGGCAACAGGTTTTCATACGACAAATTTTTTGAGCTGGTGACGGTTCTCCCAACCCACACCAGCTTGATGCGAAAGTTATTACAAACACCATTTCTTGGAAAACGCTAAACTTGGACAACCGATGTTGGAACCTCATTGATTGTGGAGACGAGTGTTGCGTAAAAGTAAGTGGTCATGTTGAAGGTTTTAGTACGTCAACAACTTCACCCTGAAGTGTTGCGGCTGTACATGTTTTTATCTTCATCAAAACGTAGTCACATTTACCAAAATTGCCTTTTGGAAAAATAACAGTTGTGTTTTGATCATTTCTTCCAGCAAAATCATCCTCAGATCTTTTCGAAAAACTTTCAACCAAAACCTTATGTACTTGGCCTATTTGTCTTTTGTTGACTTCTAAAGAGTTCTCTTGTTGAATATTAATTATTTCTGTTAATCGAGCACCTTTTACTTTTTCCGGAACATTGTCTTCAAATCTTCTTTCCGCCAATGTTTTCGGTCGCTCTGAATATTTGTACATGTATGCGAAATCCCATTTTACTTCTCTCATAATTGAAAGCGTATCTTGAAATTCTTCTTCAGTTTCATCACAAAATCCAGTAATTATGTCCGTTGATATTGCGCAATTAGGAATAATTCGATTGATTGATTCTATTCGCTCCAAGTACCATTCACGCGTATATCCACGATTCATTCGTTTCAATACTTCGCTATTTCCGGATTGGATTGGTAAGTGTATGTAATTACAAATGTTTTCATGTTTCGCAATTATTTCTAAAACTTCATCGGTCATGTCTTTTGGATGAGAAGTAGAAAATCGAATTCTTAAATCTGGTGAAATGGATGCTACAGACTCCATCAATTGGGCAAAATTGGTTGTAGGCTTTGTCTCATCCTTAATTTCTCCTTTCGAAGTCATATTCCAACGATAAGAATCTACATTTTGACCGAGCAAAGTTACTTCTCTGTACCCCTGCTCAAAAAGAGTTGCACACTCATTATAAATAGTCTCGGGGTCTCTAGAGCGTTCCCTTCCTCTTGTAAAAGGAACAACGCAGAATGAACACATATTATCGCATCCTCTAGTTATTGAAACAAAACTAGAAACTCCATTCTTGTCCAAACGAATTGGAGCAATGTCCGCATATGTTTCATCACGTGAAAGCAATACGTTTACTGCTTTCTGACCACCTTCAACCTCTGTAATTAGTCCGGGTAAATCTCTATAAGCATCTGGGCCAACTACTAAGTCTACTAGTTTTTCTTCCTCAAGAAGGTTTTTTTTGAGCCTTTCAGCCATGCATCCCAAAATCCCAACAATTAATTCAGGCTGTCTTTGCTTGCGTTTTTTGAAGTTCGTGAGTCTTTTTCTAACACTTGATTCTGCATTTTCACGAATTGAACATGTGTTGATTAACACAACATCTGCCTCCTCAACGTCTCCAGTTGTAGTATATCCGTTCTGGCTCATGATCGAAGCCACAACCTCACTATCAGCAAAATTCATAGCACAACCATAACTTTCAACGTACAATTTTTTTGCAGTCTTCGAACCCTCTGACGCAATCATTGTTGCTTCCCCCTGTCGACTTTCGTCGATTTCTTTATCAAGATTAACTCCTTCTTTCATTCTTTTAAATCAGTTTGCAAATCTACACAAAAATCAAAAGGGTGTCAAAATGGCAGGGTTTAATTTCTGTTAAATTGTTACAATATCCCTTTAACCTATGGTTAAAGAATAGGCTATCCTAGTATACTTGAAACATTTTGTTGCACATTTTCGTTGTGTATTGAAATTAAAACATCTTAATTTGCACAATCTTTTCGAGCGAGAATTGAATCACTTTTATTAAATATATAAACGTATGGCTAAGAATCTAGTTATTGTGGAGTCACCTGCTAAGGCAAAAACCATTGAAGGGTATCTTGGAAAAGATTTCATTGTTAAGTCTAGTTTTGGACATGTTAGAGATTTGGCTAAAAAGGAAGCGATAGACATTGAGAATGATTTTGCACCCAAGTATGAGGTGTCTGCAGACAAGAAACAAGTCGTTGCAGATTTGAAGAAAATTGTAAAGAAAGTTGATACGGTATGGCTCGCGACGGATGAGGACCGTGAAGGAGAAGCTATTTCGTGGCACTTGTACGAAACTTTAGATTTAGATAAAAAGGAAACGAAAAGAATTGCATTTAACGAGATTACTAAAACTGCAATTCTAAAAGCAATCGAAAACCCTAGAGAGATTAATAAGCAATTAGTAGATGCACAACAAGCGCGAAGAATATTAGACAGATTAGTTGGGTTTGAATTGTCACCAGTTCTTTGGAGAAAAGTTAGACCTAGTTTATCTGCAGGAAGAGTTCAGTCTGTAGCAGTTAAGTTAATTGTTGAGAAGGAAAAAGAAATTCAAAAATTTTCAGGCGAAACTTTCTATAAAGTGAATGGGATATTTTCAACTGAAAAAGGGAGAATACGTGCTGATATTTCTAGACAGTTGAAATCAGAATACGAGGTAACTACATTGTTAGATTCATGTAAAACGGCAAACTTTAAAGTGGATGCGGTTACGATGAAACCAGCAATTAAAAAACCAGTTGCACCTTTTACTACATCAACTCTACAGCAGGAAGCGAGTTTGAAATTAGGATTCTCAGTTTCAAGAACAATGTCTGTTGCACAACGATTATATGAATCAGGTCACATTACATATATGAGAACTGACTCTGTAAACCTTTCCGATACAGCTTTGAATGCAGCTAAAACTGAAATAGAAAAGGCTTACGGGCCCGAGTTTTCAAATACAACTAAATATACAACTAAAAATGCCGGAGCTCAAGAAGCTCACGAAGCAATAAGACCTTCTAAGTTTTCTGCGCATAAAGTAAGTGCTGAATCCGATCAAGAAAGATTATATGATTTGATTTGGAAACGTGCAATATCATCTCAAATGTCGGATGCTCACCTTGAGAGAACGACAATTAAATTAACCGCTGATGGAGTAGCAGATATTTTTCAAGCTAAGGGGGAGGTAATCAAATTCGAAGGGTTTTTAAAAGTATACCTTGAAAGCACTATCGGAGATGATGACGAAGATAGTTTTGAATCAGGATTATTGCCTGCGGTTGTTCAAGGCGATTTAGTTGATCAAGACGAAATCAAAGCAACGCAGAGATTTTCTAGACCACCTGCGAGGTATGTTGAAGCTGCATTGGTGAAGAAATTGGAAAGCCTTGGAATTGGTCGACCTTCTACTTATGCTCCGACAATTACGACAATCCAAAAAAGAGGATATGTTGAGAAGCCAGATAGAGATGGTGCTGAAAGAAAATACAGTCAATGGATATTAGTGAGTGGCTCAGTTGATAAAAAGGAACTTTCTGAAATTACTGGTAAGGAGAAGAATAAATTGGCTCCGACTGATATCGGTGTTGTGGTTACAGACTTTTTATCAGAGCATTTTGGTCAGATCATGGATTATAACTTCACAGC
>JABSQL010000422.1 GCA_013215865.1 Candidatus Margulisiibacteriota bacterium | reverse complement strand
TCGTAAGAGGATGAGCTAATTACACAGCCGATACCTGTAAAATGGTATCACTACTTCGAAGAGCCGTATGAGTCGAGAGGTTCACGTACGGTTCTGTGAGAAGTTAGGGGTGAAATTCCCCTGGCTTACTCGACTGTGCGTAGAGGTACTTTGGGTTTAGAAGAAGGAGGGTTTGGAAAAGAATTGGGAATCCATTTCCCATTTTATCAAAGCTCTACTTTTTTTTCAATCAAAACGAGTGTAAATGATAACGTTTTAGAAACAGCCTTTTTACCCAACACTAGAAATTTATTCTTTATCCCCTTCATTAAACATTGTACGAGTTGTTTTTACAGAATGGATAGGGAATGCTACCCTTTGATTCTTAGGTAATAACGCTATTTTGTTGTTATTTTATGCATTAAATAACAACAAAACGTCTAAACACAGAAACATGAACTTACTTATTATGACTAAAAAACTCACTTTATTTTTATCCCTTTTTCTCTGCCTTGCGGGGAGTATTGTAGTCACTAAAGCTCAAAAAAATGAGCTCGTTATACCAGGTGTATTGGAAGGTCCGATATACAATATTAGAATGCACGATTCGGTGACTACCACTTTCTTCGATGGGCAAAATGTCCCTACCATCGGCATGAACGAAATGTCCTATTTAGCTCCAACAATGATTCTGAATGCTGGAGACAGCATAAAAATTAATGTAACCAACGAGTTGAAAGATACTTCTACCATGCATTGGCATGGACTACATGTATCCCCAACAAACGACGGTGGCCCAGAAACGGTTATTGCCCCGGACTCTACTTGGAATATTAATTTTAAAGTACTTGATGCTGCAGGGACGTATTGGTACCATCCACATCTACACCACAAAACAAACAAACATGTGGCACTAGGTGCAGCAGGACTCCTCATTGTAAGAGACGATGAAGAAACAACCTTAGATCTACCGCAAACTTATGGGGTAGACGAATTTCCCTTAATTATCCAGGATAAGCGCTTTGGTAGTGTAAATGGTGATACAGTGATCGAATATCAATCTGTTGATAATGAAAATAACATTACTAGATACGGCTTAGGGAACACCATGATGGTAAATGGAGTAATTGACCCTTATCAAAATGTACCAGCACAAATGGTGAGATACCATACCCTAAATGGCTCTCAAGACCGATCTTACTTGATCAGCCTCTGTAATGATAGTGACAACCAATGCAACGCTAATGGCCAAAGTCAAATCCCATTTTACATTGTGGGAACAGATGGAGGTCTTTTTAAAAATACGATAGAGGTGACTGAATATTTACTAGGCCCAGGAGAAAGAATACAGATGATTCTTGATTTCAGTTATTATGAGAACGATACGATGAAATTAATCAGTACACCTGCTTATTTACCATACGGTGTTTCAGGAAATGGTGTTGATGGGCCCACTGAACCTGGGGATCTAGGGGATGTCACAAAGCCTCTCCCTATTCTCGATTTCATTGTTGGCGCTCCAACAATCGATGCGAAATATACCATTCCTTATTATTTATCTGATTTCACAAAATGGGCAGAAAACGATGTGGACAAAGAGCGAACGAAAACTTTCTATTCACAAGGAGGGGGTGTTTTTGATATCAACCATACGCTTTTTGATATGAACGTAATTAACGATACGGTAAAGTTAGATGATATAGAAATATGGACATTAATCGATTCATCAGGAGCATCGCATCCTTTTCATATTCATGATATCCAATTCTATATATTAGAAATGTTGGACAGCAACGGTGTCAGTGTAATGAAGCCTTACCTTCAAGGTAAAAAAGATGTGGTGATGGTGCCAGCAAATGGTTCTGTACGATTTATCACCAAGTTTGAAACTTTCTTTAATGAACCAGGTGACAAAACTGCTTACATGTACCACTGCCACATATTACCGCATGAAGATAATGGAATGATGGGGCAATTTATAGTTGTAAAAGACCCTCTTGTTTTATCCTTTGAGGATGAAGATGTGAATCCAATAACAGTTTTTCCGAATCCAACAAACGGACTAGTGGCTATTTCAGGACTGGATGAGCTTACGAATCCAAAGATTATTATCTATAACGCTGTTGGAGAGGTAGTTAAAGACCTTTCGTTTGTGAAGGGGGGTGATGCTAAAAATATCGACTTATCAAATGTCACAAGTGGCGTCTATATCTTAAATGTAATCTCAGAAGGAAAAAGTTTTTCACGTAAAATAATTATTAGAGATTAATTGTAGGGGATGAGAGATGCTGTTTCTACAGTATTCAATATCATAAAAACAATAATATTTGATGTCTACTGAGACATTTTTGTAAAAAGGCCCGGATACGTACATCCGGCCTTTTTTTGTTTTTTAAATCTATTGGAGTAGCTAATAAATTCGAGACAATTTTTATCAGGCCGCTTTGTTAATAATTCCTCTTAATTCTATTTCCTTTTCTAATGGAGTTAAATACCCTAAACTGGAGTGCAACCTGCTTGTATTATACCAATTAATGTATTC
>JABSQL010000421.1 GCA_013215865.1 Candidatus Margulisiibacteriota bacterium | reverse complement strand
ATTATTCCAAAATTGAAGCGTTATTACCAAAACTATCAGGAATTTACTACCAATTACTAATCCAAAAGAGTCAAGCTAGAACAGCTCGAATGCTGGAAACGATTCAGGACATTCAAAAACGGTTTATGGGTTTAGGGATTCCTGCAAGGGAGGCCGGGAACTATGCCATACCGGTTTCGGGTTTGATAGCGGTAAATCCTGATCCTAAGTTTGTAGATTGGGTGCTTGAATCTCTATTGGATGAAGTTGAACAATCTAAATCAAATTCCACGATATTGCAGTTCCTAGAGGATGTGTACCACATGCAGATAAAGGGAACACTCAATAATGAATATATCAAAGTGAAGGAGGATTTTATATTCTTATGGCTAAGGGGTATATATAGCATTTGGTCAGAGCCATTCGTCCGAACAGAAAGAGGCATCATACCCTGTGAATCGTTATTGGGGTTATTTAAAGAAGAGACCTATTACCATTCCCATAACCAATCAAAACGAATGGGTGAGGATAACACTAATCGGAAATGCCTTGTTTTAAATCTAAAAAACAGTCCTGAAGTATTAGCGGCAATAGCTGAGAAATCAGAAATCCTTCGAAAGAACAAGAGGTTTTATACCTAATGTTTAATATACGCTTTCCTTTCTTTTTTTTATTATATATATCTAATGTAACTTATATAGTAACTAATAGTAACTTATATGTAACCTATATTTACAACACATATATCTCGCGCGCGGCTTTTTCTCTAAAACAAAATATTAGTTTTCCAAAATATATACCACCATAGGTGTTTTTATCAGGTTACAAAGTTACAAAGGCCTTTTTAGGCTCAAAAACGATAAAAAAGAGGAGGTTGCGAATGGTTACAAACACGGGTTACAAACCTGAAATGGAACAAGAAATAGTCAAAATATACAGCGAAGTGCAACGGAAAATACTGTTATTTGGAGAGACAATATTGTCAGAGTCCAGCTTCAAAGCATTTCGTAGGTTGGTGATTGAAGAATTTGGATATGGTGGTGCGAAAGATAAGGTGCATGCGCTATTTACAAGCCAGGAGGTAAAATCATGAAAGTTAATAAAGTAAATAAAGTGGATAAAGAAGGTAAAGAGAATAAAGAAAATACTGAAACAGTCATTCAAAGGGAAGATATGAAAATATTTCAGAATGAGGTTTTTGGATGTATTCGGGTTGTGGTGAATCGAAAAGAGTCATGGTTTGTAGCCAAGGATATTTCCCAGGTATTGGGGTATGGAAAAGCATCATATGCGGTTCGATATTTGGATGAAGATGAAAAGGGGGTGATGAATCAACACACCCTTGGCGGACAACAAGAGCTGACCATTATTAATGAGTCCGGCCTATATTCATTAATCCTGAGGAGCAGGAGACCAGAGGCCAAACAGTTCAAAAAATGGATCACACAAGAGGTACTACCTTCAATTAGGAAAACAGGGGAGTATCGCTTGCCTAACCTAGTGACCATCAAAGAAATCAAAGAATCCTACCGGTTATTTAGGCTTGCATTAAATATCGCTAAGGAAATCTTTAGCCGTCATAAAGCCCTTTATTCAGCGAATGAGGCTGTAAAAAGAGACACTGGACTGGACATATTGGAAAAGCTGGGAGCGGTGCCTTTACAATTAAAAGCACCTCCCAAAAATAAACCTAAGAACTGAGGGAAAATTAATATTAATCATTAAGATGTACGACACGGATCAAATAAATCAATTTTGTAAGGAGACGGTGCTTATGATTGGACACTTTAGATAGTCAGGTAAAACCTGTAGAAAACGACATGGGAGAAAACTGTATTGATTCTAGAATCAATCTCTACAATGAAGCCAAATCAGAACTTTATGAGCTTTTGGATATTTGGAAAATATTAAAGCAGGATCAACCCGATATAACACAACATTTGGACAACAAATGATAATTACATATTTACATTTATGCAAAATAATTTTATCCTTGTTCATGATGCTATATTTATCTTCTGTACGGATATACAATGATTGAAACTGCCGTAATTTACGCACGTATTAGCAGTGTAAAACAAGAGGATGGCTTTTCCATAGATGCTCAATTAAAGTTTCTAAATGACTATTCCCTTAAGAAGGGATATGTCCTGGTTGAACAATTCATCACTACTGAATCAGCGAAACTGAAAGGACGAAAGACCTTTAATGAAATGATTGATATGGTCAAGAAAAAGAAAATAAAACATATCCTGGTGGAAAAAACAGATCGACTTCTTAGAAATATGGGTGACTATGTAGCGATTGAGGACCTGGTGAATAAAAAGGGGATATCTTTACATCTCGTGAAAGAAGGAACCATACTCAACGAAAATAGTGGCAGTAACGAAAAGTTTATTTTTGGCATAAAATCTCTGTTAGCCAAACAATTTATAGATAATTTGAGGGAAGAAACATCAAAGGGTATGAAAGAAAGTCTGGCTCAGGGTAACTACACATTTCGGGCGCCTCTAGGTTACAAATACACCCCGAATAATAAACAAATTGAAGTTGATGAGCCGTTATCTTCTAACATTAAAACCATTTTTAAAGAATACCTCAAAGGGGAATCTGTAAAATTTCTAAGTAGTGAATATGGGATAGGCCGTAATACTGTCCATAAAATGCTTAAAAACCCCTTTTATATAGGAAAAATGCGGGCATTTGGCAAAATATTTGATGGAAATCATGAGCCTCTTATCGATGTTGATACTTTTTATGAT
>JABSQL010000420.1 GCA_013215865.1 Candidatus Margulisiibacteriota bacterium | reverse complement strand
GGACATCCCTGCCCTTTGCAAAAGACTTCTTGAGGGAATAGACAAGCTGCTAGAAAAGTCAATGCTAAAAGACTCGTTTTCTAATAGTCTAGAGTCAATACTATTACAGGAGAGAAGTAAAAATTGCACCATGCTGACAAAATTTGAAGAATACAAGCCTCCTGTATTTCATCATTTCGATTTTAACCCAGAAGATTTGCACTCGAATCCTTTTATAATTGTTAAAGTTCGTGAGAAAGGGCGCTATTGCTTACTCAAACGTGAACAATAACCCGTTATCTTTGCATTTATAGTCAGTCTTATTTATACTCTGAATATATGACAGAATATAAAAGTCGATGTGGTTATTACTTAAAAATGCTCCCAAAAGGAAATGGCAGACTACTAGATGTCGGTTGTGACCAAGGCGTCTTTTCAGGTGCATATCTCTCTCACCACAAAGCCTCAAGTGTCATCGGCCTTGACGTTGAAAAAGAGTTGATAGATGCGGCCAATCAAAACTATGGCTCTCATACCCTGACTTACCAGTGGTATGATGGCAATATCTTTCCCTTTGAAGACAATGCCTTTGATGTTGTGTCTGCAACGGAAACCCTTGAACATGTCGGGGATGAAGCCCTTTTTCTTAAAGAGCTGAATCGTGTCACCAAGCCAAATGGAACAATCCTGCTGTCTGTACCCCATAAAGGCGTTTTTGATTTTATGGATGTATTTAATTTTAGATTCTTGTTTCCCAGAAAACTGTTTACAGTTTGCTATACATTTCTAAAGGGGAAGCCACCTGTTTTTGATAAAAATCGCTCTTGGCATCGACACTATTCTAAAAAACAAGTTCTTTCTTTGTTGAAAGACAATGATTGGGAAGTATTAGAGTCCCACCGAAAAGGGCTCTTCTTTTTCTATATGTCTTGGATCTTTGGGGGACTTATTTACCAGAAATTCCCCAATAAAGTGACGTTGGGTATCAGACGTGTGATTGAATGGCTGAACCACTATGAATATCAAATCAGTTTTGGACCCATGGCTGCTAATCTACTTTTTTTGTTTCGTAAAAATGAACATTCTTAGTTAACTTCGAATGTGGAGTATCTATCTTGAATGTAGTATAATATCCAAACTTTTAAGGAGGCTACGATGAAAAGAAAATTATTAATACTTTTTGTGGGAACTGTTTTGGCAGTTGCCGGATATGGTTACTACTCTTCTCAACCCTCACATATAGACCCTCAACAACAATCACCATCACAAACAGACACGACACAACATACCCAAACAACGTTTACTGTCGACGGCATGACATGCTCCTCTTGTGAATCAAAGCTATCAAAAAGCTTGACCAGTATCAAAGGAATATACTCCTGCGAGGCAGATGCTGCATCCGGCAGGGTAGATATTGTATACGATAAAGAGGCCGTTTCTTTCAATAAAATCCAGGAAGCCGTTGAATCCGTGGGGTACACTGCTAAGATGCCCAAGCAGGAAGGAACGTTGCAAGTCCTGGACTACTCCATACAGGTCAAGTAATATCCTTTTCTATTCCATAGGGATAAGATAAACTAATGATCCTTTTAATTTATGGTGGACGTAGCTCAGTTGGTAGAGCCCCTGATTGTGGTTCAGGTGGTCGTGGGTTCAAATCCCATCGTTCACCCCAAACACTATGAAAAAGGGACAACTCATTATCATTTCTGGACCTTCTGGTGTTGGAAAAGGGACCATCATTCAAGAATTACTAAAATTGGTTCCTAACTTACATTTAGCCATTTCTGCAACCACACGAAAACCCAGAAAAAATGAAACGAATAAAAATGATTATTACTTTTTATCAGATGTTGAGTTCAGTACCCGCATCGAAAAAGGTGACTTTTTAGAATGGGTTATATTCCAAGACCATAAATATGGCACCCTCACTTCAGAAGTGACTAAGTGGGTTCAAAAAGGTCATAACGTGATACTGGAAATTGATACCAAAGGTGCCAAAAAAGTTCAAGATTTAGAGGAATTTTCTCATGAACTTGTCAGCATATTTATCATGCCCCCCACCTTTGAAGATCTCTATAATCGTCTTCATGGCAGGCAAACAAATTTGAAAGAAGATATTGATTCACGGCTTCATATGGCTGGAAAGGAATTGGCAGCAATCGGACAATATGGTTATATAGTAGTAAATAAATCGGTTTCTGATGCCGCAAACGAAATAATAAGCATCATAGAAAAGGAGTAATAAAATGAAAAAGAGCCAAAATTTAACCCATATTCTAGAACGTTTTCCAAATCCGTTTTTGTTATCTGTGGCCGTTGCGAAACGTGCGCGGCAAATCAAGGATGGTTCTCGGTCTTTGGTTGACTCTCCAGATGAAGTAACAACACCCATACTTACTGCATTAGATGAGATCGATAACGATCGGCTTAACATCACCATTTTAGATGAGATTGAAGAAGATGCAGAGCTGTTAGAAGAAATCAGCCAAAGTCTTGATGAAGATTTTGATGATGATACAAACTCAGACGATGATACAGATAAAAAGAAAAAGAAAAATACTTCAAAGGGCAAAACCAAATCTCTGGGCGCATAACCTTGGGTGCCCTGTAGATATGTCTGTATTATTGGGAATATGTGGCAGCATTGCTGCATACAAGACGCATGAACTGATCCGTCTACTCATTAAAAACCACATTCCCGTTCATCCTGTACTAACGGAAGATGCATTAAATTTTGTTACCCGGACCTCTATTGGCACCCTTTCTGGATGTAAACCGTATCATTCATTATACGAAAATGAAGAGGGTGCAGATCATCTTAGACTGACAAAGGAAACGGATATCCTAGTCATTGCCCCAGCTACTGCACATACGATTGCAAAGTGTGCCTTGGGGTTGTGTGACAACTTACTGACCACTCTTTTCCTCGCCTATCGGGGTCCCAAACTCATTTGCCCAGCAATGCATACAGAAATGTGGGAGAACCCCACCACTATGTCACATATTCAATCCCTTCGTCAGTCAGGCTGCCACATTCTAGGCCCTATCACAGGAGACCTCGCCTGTGGAGACTCTGGCACAGGACGAATGGTTGACCCGACGCTCATCGTAGAAGCTATTCAATGCTACTTAAAAGATCCTCTACCCCTTGCCCAGAAATCTATACTGATTTCTTCCGGCGGAACATCTGAGCCTATTGACCCTGTCAGAAACATTTCTAACGCTTCAACCGGAAAGTTAGGCCATTCAATGGCTCATATGGCGGCGTTTATGGGTGCAAAGGTGACTCTCGTTACAACCAAACCCATCGTTAGCAACCCCCTAATTACATCCATCAAAACAGTTTCAACAGCTTCTGATATGCAAAAGACACTTCAAGAACTCATTCCATCTCATGATACACTCATCATGTCTGCAGCTGTATCAGACTTTACAGTGGCGCCTTCCCCTCAAAAACTGAACCGAAAATCTTCACATCACCTCAACTTAATTCAAGTTCCTGACATACTGTCTTCCTTGTCCTCACATAAATCTAACAAAACATATATCGGCTTTTCATTGGCAGATAAAAATACCCAGAAAATAGCACTAGAAAAGCTACATTCGAAAAATTTGGATTTCATCGTGTCCAATACATCTGACAACATAGGGTCAGATATACGTAACGTAGATATATACTCCCAAAATGGCCTCAAAAAAAATCTCGTAAACCAATCGGTATCAGATACAGCACATGAAATTCTCCAGTTGATACCATGAAAAAGAAAATAGTTTTCTTCTACATCCTCTTGTTGATGCCCACCTTCTGTTTGGGAAAAGAACTATTAACCCTTGAACAGGCCCTAACATTATCTCAACAACATAGCCCATACTTAAAAGCAGCTAAATACGAAATGGATACCACAAAAGCTGGTCTCCTTGAGGCATGGTCTAAAGTATTGCCATCAATTTCAATTGAAGCCTCTCGTGCACGATATGATTCATATCAAACCCGATTCTTTTCCGAGATTCTGGGTCAGGGAAGCGCTCCCACATCTATCGTCAATGATACGTATACCCTTAAGGCCAATGTTACCCAACCTATTTTCAATACCGCTCTATACCCCACCCTGAAGGGTGCAGGGCTCAGCCACCGAGCTGCGCTAGATACCTTCAGAAGGGCTCAGCAAACTGTAAGATATGATACCATCGTATCCTTTGCACAAGTTGATAACACGATCAACAAATCTAAACTTGCATCAGAAAATGCAACCATATTGAGCCGCCATTTAGAAACGGTGAATATTCGATTTCGAAAAGGGTTACTTCCTTATGAAGCGGTCCTCAATGCCAAAGTGAGCTTAAAACAGGCTGAGACTGAGTACAAAAGTTCCCTTCGAGATACCAACCTCGCACGGAATCAATTCAATATCCATATTGGTAGACCCCTAACAGACAAAACGACGTTAATCCCTTTTATTCCTTCTCAAAACATTGAATTGAAACCCAAAGAAACATACATTACGCTTGCCTTTGAAAATCGCCCTGACTATCAGGCCTTAACAAAACTCAAAATATTACATCAATATAATATATCCATTAATAGAAAAGATGCATGGCCAATTGTCACCGCTACTGGATCTTACGGCTACATCAATGGGCAAGAATTCACTCTTGATGATGCCAGTAGAGATTGGTTTTGGAACATTAGTGCAACATGGACCTTATTCAATGGATTCGCGACAAAATCAAAAGTAGATGTTGCAAAGATTAAATACAAAAACACCCTACTCTCTCACTCTCTAATGGAAGACACGATTCGACTAGAAGTTGAGAATGCCCACTTGTCTATACAAGTGGCGCAATCAAATGTTCATACAAGTGCTATCAGCTCAAAATTGGCTGGTATCAGATTACAGAAAATGCAAGTGAAATTTAGGTCCGGAAAAGCATCTAATCAAGAAGTACTAGATGCCCAGTTTGCAAATAACCAAGCCAAAAATAGTCATTTACTTGCGATTAAAAACCTTCATATTTCTACTGCAAAACTGAATACAGCAGTAGGCAACATTTAATATGTTTAAAACATCTCCATTTTGGGTAGAACATTAATGTAACGATTAAATAGATAAAAAAAAAATATTTCATCGTGGGGGGCAAATGTTGAAAAATTTAATTATTATTTTGTGTATTATTTTTCTTGGGGGACACCCTTTATTTCCAACTGCAGAATATTTTCTTCTAACAGACGTTGGATCGTCAGCTGAAATGATTGGAATTGGAAATATCGAAGGGTTTAGCAAATCTTCTAATTCAGTATTCGAAAATCCGGCAAGTTTGTATCGCGTTGATAACTATTCTACTTCATTTTTTACCACAACATTTATGGGTGAAGTGGTCTATTCTAATGTATCTGCCGCTTATAATACACCTTGGGGTGTTGTTGCTGCAGGATATATGTCAACGGGTGTCTCAGGCATTCCCTTTACAGGGGAAGACCGTTTTGGTGAGTTTTTCGTGATTAGCTTCTTTAACTATACCAATGCACTTGGAAAAATTGCCTATCAAATGACACCTGCAGAAAATTTCTATGTTGGTGCAGCAGGTACCTGGTACCAAAATGAAATTGCAGATGTCACCGGAACGGGCTATAACATAGATGCAGGTATGTTTTATGTGTTGGATGAATTAGAGCTATCTGTATTTGCACGAAACTTGATCACGGCCTCAAAAGCAACATACAACAACGGCGGGGAAGAAATATTTCCACTACAAGTACTTTATGGTCTTAAATACAATTATCACTGGACCCAACTCCATGTTCAACTT
>JABSQL010000042.1 GCA_013215865.1 Candidatus Margulisiibacteriota bacterium | reverse complement strand
ACACTGAGATTGAATGTAATACGTGTGAGAATACGCCCCCAATCGGGTTCCCTTCCTCTAATATAAAAACATGGGTGCTCTTTTGGATATAGGAATTGATGAACGCTACATCCAGAGGCTTGATGCACCGAAGATTGATGGCAGCGACTTTGATCCCTTTATCATGTAGTTGTTTTGCAACGGTGTATGCTGGCCAAGACATAGAACCGGCGCCAATAAGACACACATCATAGGAATCTGAAGGGGATGAAAACAAACATTCAGCCGGCACGAAGTCTGTATATGGTTTTTGGGTGGTATCTTCTCGTTCGGGTATTGGGCCTTTGGGGTAACGTATAGACACTGCTTTGGTCTGGTTGATCGCCCAATTTAACATGTGCCGCAGTTCAGCCCCATCTTTGGGTGCAAGAACGGTCAAATTGGGAATGGGTAATAAGAAAGAATAGTCAAATACGCCATGATGGGTGGCGCCGTCTTCACCCACAAGTCCAGCCCGATCTAAGGCAAATACCACGGGCAGTTTTTGGATGCAAATATCATGGATTAATTGGTCAAAACCCCGTTGTAAAAAGGTAGAGTAAATGGCCAAAACAGGTTTCGCTCCTGCTCTTGCGAGACCTGCCGAAAAAGTGACGGCATGTTCTTCGGCTATGCCGACGTCAAAAAAACGATGTGGAAACTTTTTTTCGTATTCAACCAGTCCGCTTCCCTCCCGCATGGCGGGGGTAATGACCATTATTTTTGGATTCTTTTCTGCGATAGAGATAATTTCTGAACCAAAAACCTGGGTATAGGTAAGGGGTTTTATCTCAGCACCTTTTTGAACCATAGAAGTGGGCTTTGTTTTAGGTGAGACACCATGGAATTTAACAGGGTCTTTTTCTGCTTTCTGAAGACCTTTCCCTTTTACGGTAAGAATATGAATCATAATGGGACCGTGGTAATCTTTAGCAAATTTAAAAGCGGCGGTTAATTGGGGTATATTGTGGCCATCTATGGGGCCAAGGTATTTGAAACCGAATTCTTCGAAGATGACCCCAAATTTGAAATCGATTACAATGTCCCGCATTCTTTCAACCGTTTTTTCGATTTTTCGCATCAGTGGAACCCCGATCTTAGGGATTCGGTTGATGACTCTTTCAAATTTATTTTTGGCTTTTGTGTAAGGCCAAGAAGTTCTCAATCGGGTCATATATGCGGCTATGCTACCCACGGGGGGAGAAATAGACATGTCGTTATCATTTAAAATGCAAACAAAGTTGGTTTTAAGTTTTTCGATATTGTTGAGGGCTTCAAACGCCATTCCTCCCGAAAGGGATGCATCGCCAATGACACTGAAAACAGAGTATGTCTCTTCGTTTAAATCTCGTGCGTGGGCAATGCCCAGAGCAGCTGAAAGAGCGGTGGAGGCATGCCCTGCACCAAAGGCGTCATGTTCACTCTCGCTAATTTTTGCAAAGCCAGACAATCCCCCTTTTTTTCGGTTGGTGTTCATCTGGTGAAGTCTGCCTGTTAACATTTTATGGACATAGGTTTGATGAGAGACATCCCATACAATTTTATCAGTGGGACTATCCAAAATTGAATGGAGGGCAATGGTTAATTCAACAGCGCCCAGGTTAGAGGCAAGATGTCCACCGCATTCATCACATATCTCAAACAGTTTTTGACGGATATTTTTTGCAAGGAGTTCTAACTCAGAAATAGACAAAGTAGATATTTCTTCCGGTAATTTTAGAGTGTCTAGCATTGATTTTTTTCGATTGTTTGT
>JABSQL010000419.1 GCA_013215865.1 Candidatus Margulisiibacteriota bacterium | reverse complement strand
CGTTTCATAGATAGTCTCCTTAAAATGTTTGTTTTTGTCGCCGCCATCAAAGCCCTTTAATTAAAGGGCTTTGATGGCCTTGTTGTCGATACTAAGACTCTCTTAGCTTTTACTTGTTCTTAACTGGGGGCAGTATAAGAGCCTCTATCAACACTGACAAAACTGAGGGTGCTAACGTTAAGAGATAATTTGATTCGTGAAATAGATCATTTATCATATCTCACTCAACTCCAAAACCTTGATTTATCGGAAAATTTGATTGATGAAATTAAAGGGTTAGACACGTTAACGAACTTAACTTATCTTGATCTTCTAAGAAACCAAATTGACCATATATCAGGATTGTCTACATTATCAAAGTTAAAAAATCTTGATATTAGCTTCAATCAAATAGGTAAAATTGAGGGCCTTTCTGCACTATTAAATTTAGAGGTTCTTTCCCTTTATGACAATCAAATAGAAAAAATTGAAGGGCTTTCAGGGTTATCGGAAATAAGCTTACTTGACCTTGGTATGAATCAGATCAGTGAGATAGAGGGAATATCTCATCTTTCTAAAGTAGAATGTTTATCATTTCATGGGAACAATATTTCTGATTTTAGTAGGTTTGCATCAGACTCTCACATTGATCATCCGAAATTAGTTGAAGTATATCTTTACAATAACGTTATACCTGATACCCATCGTCCAAGTTTTGGGCCGGATGTCACTGTTTATTGGACTGCTCCATGATATTTATGAAAGGAGTCTAACCCAACTTCTCAACCCGCCGAGCGTGGCGGTCTCCTTCAAAAGGGGTATTTAGCCAAATGTCTATGAACTTTTTGGCATCTTGGGGATCTGTGGTCCGTCCACCGAGGCAGAGTATATTGGCATTGTTATGGGCTTTGGCCATTTCGGCAGTGAAATCACTAAATACCAGTGCAGCGCGAATTCCGTTTGTTCGGTTGGCTTTGATGCTCATTCCAATGCCGGTTCCACATACTAAAATGCCAAGATCTGCCTCTTTTTGGGTGATAGCCTGAGTGACTTTTTCGGCGTAGTCTGGATAATCTACAGAGTCAGGGTTGTGGGTGCCAACATCTTGAATTTGAGTATGAGGCTGGGTTTCTGAAAGGTGGGAGATGATATGACTTTTTAAGTCAATGCCACCATGATCAGAGCCGATTGCGATGCGTATTGTGGTTTTTTCCATCCCCATATGATTCAATACTTGGCCTTTTTTTTCAATAGGGCGATTGGCTTTGCGATGGGGGTGGTGTTGAGTTGCCTTGAAGATTGGGGAATGACGATCCGGAAACGGGTGGGCCCTCCTTCTTTTGAAGAAAAGGACATTTGGCCAAAATGTTCATTGATAATTTTCTCTGTAAGGGAAAGCCCCAAACCTGGCCCTTCATGTTTGGTGGTGAAAAAGGGAAGAAAGATTTTATCTTGATCTTCTTTTTCGATGCCAACGCCGTTGTCTGTAAAAGTGATTTCAACAAAATCATCTTGATCATTAGTTTCTATGTGAAGAGTCGGATTTTTTTGTGACATAGCCTCTATAGCATTTACGATGATATTCGAAAATGCCTGGGTCAGTTTTTTGGTATCTGCCTTGATGATTGCGGTTCCTTTTAAGTCTAAAATCAGATTAATATCTTTTTTTGAAAGTTGAGGGCGAAACGTTTGGATTATGTGTTCTAATAGCGTATTGAGATGGATGGTTTCCCAATGAAAGCTGCCCAGATATGTGAAATGGAGGAAATCACCAACAATACGGTCAATTCTTTCTACTTCAAAGCTGAAAATGGACAGCAAACGTTCTTGTTCAGAAGGAGATGATTGGATAAATTTCATTTGAAGGATCATTTTGATGCTTGTTACGGGGTTTTTAAGTTCATGAGCGAGGCCCAGAGCCATGGTTCTTATGGTAAGAGAGTCGGGAACCCGTGGTGGTTGGAAGGGAATGTTTTGAGATAGCACACTGGGTGCAATATACATGAAATGAAACGGTTTTCCTTTGTATAATAGGGTGCTAAATGTCACTGTGACACATTGGTCTCCGAGTTTAAGTTCTACATTTTTTTCGCCCGAATACAGCTTTTCTTTTAACAAAGGTAAACTTAAAAATTGATCCATATCTCCTTGATGGTGTTTCTTGTATATGGCTTTAAGATACTGATTAACATAGAGTATCTTTTCGGAGTGATTCAACACCACAACGCCTATAGGAAGGGCTTCTGTGATGGATAAGTAAAAAGCCGAAGCATGGGTTTTTTGATACAGCTGATAGCCTAGAAACAAGGCTAATAGAGTGAGTAAACCACTTAATATAAAGAAAATAATCATGACGAATTGACTATGTAATTCCTCAGTGCCTCTTTCCAATGGGGTGGTGTGATTTTTGTGTGGTGAATAAATTTCGAGATGTTTAATGTGGAATTGAGAGGGCGTTTCGCCAGTCTATTGAGCTTATCTGATGTGACAGGGGTGATATGGGCGGTATTTTTTCCAAGTTGAGCACATATCTCTAAAGAGAAATCGTACCATGACACATAGCCTGAGTTTCCGAGATGATACACTCCGAAAGGTGGATTGAGGTGTAAAAACGGCTCAACGATATTGGCCAGATCTGTAGTAGAAGATGGAGATCCCATTTGGTCTGTGATACAAGTTATGGGGTGGCTGCCAGACTGCTCTATGAACGAGACAAAGTTGTTTCTTTTCTTCCCGTATAGCCACTGAATTCTTAAAATATACGCTTCTTTAAGGGTTGATAATAGGGTGTTTTCCCCAGCCAATTTCGAGTGACCATATACATTAATTGGATTCGGCCTATCATTCTCTTCGTAAGGCGTATTTTTGGTACCATCAAACACATATTCAGTCGAAAAGTGGATCATCTTTATGTTATGGTTTCTACAGAACTCAGCCAAGTATCCAGGACCTATTGCATTGAGGGCCTCTGCCTCTTTAGGGTGCGATTCACACGCATCTACCTGCGTAAAGGCCGCACAGTTAATTAAGAAATCACACTCT
>JABSQL010000418.1 GCA_013215865.1 Candidatus Margulisiibacteriota bacterium | reverse complement strand
TGCCACTTTATTTAGCCAAATCTATTCTAAGCTTTGTCATGAATGGTTTTTGTATTACAATGGTAACGAAGCGTATGAGCTGGTTGCTTACAAGGTAAGAGAAACTGAAAGTATCAGCTCTGAAAAATTACACAAAACTTTTAAAGGGCTAACAAAATGAGTAAAGCTGAGGAATTGGCATATTTTATACAGAGAATTGGAAATGAAGCAGTAAAAAAAGCCCAAGAGTCCAATCTTAAAAAAGGTGCGCCTAATGTTTACTCTAAAAATGGTGTCATTTATTACCAACTCCCAAATTTGGAAATTACAACCAAAGACCCGTTTAAGAGGCTTCAGAATAAGAAGAAAAAGTCCGCAACGAAAAAATCATTTAAAAAGTAGGGTTGCAAGGTCAGATTCGATGATATGAACCTAGATGTGCTCTATGTCGTCTGTGTAGATACTCAAATTTTACTGGGTTTACGTCCCAAGGGGGTATCTAGTATACTTTCGCGGATATGAACATTCATGAGTACCAAGCAAAAGACTTATTGGCGTCCTTTGGCGTTCCCATTCAAAGAGGAAAGGTCGTCGACAAAATAGAAGATGTAGAAACTGTGATAGACGAAGTGGCAACTGAGTATGAAGCCTCTCAATTTGTTGTGAAGGCACAAATTCATGCTGGCGGCAGGGGAAAAGGGGGCGGTGTGAAATTTTCATCAAACAAAGCCTCCGCTTTAGAAAATGCCAAAACCATATTGGGTATGAACTTGGTGACCCACCAAACAGGAGACTCTGGGCAAGCGGTTCGAAAAATAATGATCACAGAAGCACTGGATATCGAGTCAGAATTCTATGTGGCCATTACTCTGGACCGTGTGACTTCCAGGCATGTAGTAATGGTATCCACAGAAGGTGGGGTGGATATTGAAGAAGTAGCTGCAAATACGCCGGAAAAGATACTTAAAGAATGGGTTGTTCCAGGCTTTGGACTCAATGTTTTTCAAGCCCGAAAACTGGCCTATGGATTACAACTAGACGGCGATATATTTAAGCAAACCGTGTCAATTTTGATGAAGCTCTTTAAAGCCTATGAAAAATCAGACGCCAACATTCTGGAAGTAAATCCCTTGGTGATCACGAAACAAGGAAAGGTTATTGCTTTAGATGCAAAAATAAATATAGATGACAATGCTTTGTACCGTCATAAAGACATTCAAGAGATGCGGGATATTCATGAAGAGGATCCCATGGAAGTGGAAGCGGGAAAATACAATTTAAATTATATTAAGCTAGATGGAAATGTGGGGTGTATGGTTAATGGTGCGGGTCTTGCTATGGCCACCATGGACATTATTAAATTGAAAGGCGGCGATCCCGCAAACTTCTTGGATGTGGGCGGTGGTGCAAGTGTTGAAACGGTTAAAAACGGTTTCAGAATCATTTTGTCTGATTCAAGTGTGAAAGCCGTGTTAATCAATATCTTTGGTGGCATCGTTCGGTGTGACCGTGTGGCGAATGGCATTATTCAAGCAGTGAGTGAGTTGGACTTATCTGTGCCCGTTGTTGTCCGTTTAGAAGGTACCAATGCAGATATTGCCAAGGACTTGCTCAATCAATCAGATCTCAAGTTACTTACCGCGGGTTCTTTAGAGGAAGCGGCTGATAAAGTAGTCGCAGCTGTAGTGTGAAGGAGATTCTATGTCAATATTAGTAAATAAAGACTCTAAAATGATTGTTCAAGGTATTACCGGTTCAGAAGGCTCTTTTCATGCCGAACAATGTCATGAATATGGGGGGAATGTGGGGGGTGGTGTGACGCCGGGAAAAGGGGGGCAAAAAGTGTTGAATGGCCAAGTGCCAGTGTTTAACTCTTGTTTAGAAGCCCGCTCAGAAACCGGCGCCAATGAGTCTTTGATTTTTGTGCCGCCGCCATTTGCTGCGGATGCGATTATGGAAGCTGCTGATGCAGGCATAGAATTGGTAGTATGCATTACCGAGGGTATACCCATCCACGATATGGTAAGTGTATATGCATACTTAGGGCACACATCTACCCGTCTTATTGGCCCGAATTGTCCGGGATTATTAACACCAGACGAAGCCAAAGTGGGTATTATGCCTGGGTTTATTGCGAAAAAAGGGACTGTGGGCGTTATTTCGAAATCAGGCACATTGACCTATGAAGCGGTGCATCAGTTGGTGAATGTGGGCTTGGGACAATCCACATGTGTTGGTATTGGGGGTGACCCGATTATTGGCACTAAAATGACAGATTTATTGGCATTATTTGAGGAAGATTCAGAGACCAATGCGGTCGTCCTGATTGGCGAAATCGGTGGTTCGATGGAAATTGAAGCCGCCCAATATGTAAGAGATCATATGAAAAAGCCGGTGATTGGATTTATTGCAGGCTTAACAGCACCTAAGGGAAGAAGAATGGGTCATGCGGGTGCCATTGTTTCAAATGCAGATGAATCTGCAAGTGCTAAAATGGCTGAGATGTCTAAATGTGGTATTCATGTTGTTGATTCTCCCGCAGAAATTGGTGATAGTGTAAAATCTAATCTCGCATCCCTTCACGTGTAAGTTAAACCTGATGATTAAAAAGGTGTTTGTAGCTGCAACCCGACAAAACGATGGCAAGACGATGCTGTCTTTGGGCTTGTATAGTGTCATTCGTGGACGGTTCAAGCGTATTTCATATATGAAACCTGTGGGACAGCATTACCATGTCATAGATGGAAACAAAATAGATAAAGATGCCTTGCTTATTCATGAGGTGTTTAACCCAGGTGATGCGTTGTCGGATATGAGTCCGATTGCGATTCCAAAAGGATTTACAGCATCTTACATCGGGCACCCGCATAAAAAGCAACTTCAATCCGTACTTGAATCCGCCTATAAAAATTTGTCTAAAGATAAAGAATTTTTACTATTCGAGGGTACAGGTCACGCCGGTGTGGGATCCACTTTTGATTGGTCCAATGCATCTGTTGCAAAATTGATGGGTTCTAAAGTGATATTGGTGACTCAAGGTGGCATTG